>NZ_MJGC01000052.1 GCF_001746915.1 Desertifilum tharense IPPAS B-1220 | reverse complement strand
CCTCTTCTTCCCCAACCCCCAACCCCCAACTCCCAACTCCCTCTTAACTCGGAACTCGGAACTCGGTACTTTGCACTCTAGATAAACACCAAAGGCTTATCCTTCAAAGGCGCAAACGCCTCTGCATCAAAGCGATAGAGACTGGCGGGACGCCCTGCACCTCTCGATACTTTTACCCCCGTATCGCAAAGAAAGCCTAACTTTAGCAAGCGGGCGCGGAAATTGGAATAATCGGCAAAATTTTCGCCCAAAACCGTTGTATACAGTTGATAGAGGTCGCTGAGGGTGAAGACTTCCGGGAGAACATCAAACGCAACTGGGCTGTATTCCAACTTATTTCGCAGGCGGCGATAACCGTAGGCCAAAATCTGATTGTGATCGAAAGCCAGTTGAGGGACTTGTTGCACTGGGTACCAAGCAATTCCACTCACCCCATCCGCAATTAACTCAGCCTCTTCAAACCGAACCAGGGCGAAATAACTCACCGAGAGGTAGCGTACCCCGTAACTATCGGGCGCTTCTCGCGGATCGCGTCCGGGGTTGCCAAAAGTGTAGAGTTGTTCGAGATAGAGATTTTTCACCCGAATTTTTTCCGCCAAAATTCGGTAAGCCGCTTGTTCGAGAGATTCTCCTTGGCGAACGAGGGTACCGGGAAGACTCCATTGGTTGAGAAAAGGGTCTTCCTGACGCATGACTAATAAAACCAGGAGGCGATTTTGGGCGGTATCGACCGAAAAGATCGCATTATCAACGCCCACTTTAAAGTCTGCTAAGTCGGGTTTGGGGATGGGCTTCAAACTGCGTCCTGCCATGCGTACAATTGTTCCCGATGGATATAGTCTTCGATGGGAGGCGTTAAGGCTTGGGTGTCTCCTCTTTCACGATAAGCTGTAGACGAGACGGATGGAGCATCTAAATCCGCGATCGCCACTTGCGTCCCCATTTCTGTTAATCCTTCTATATCGGCTGGGTTGACTGGATATCCCGGTCGAGGAATGATTAATAACTGAACTTGGGGGAGTAATTCTGCAATGCGATACCACTGGGGTAGCTGTTGCACCAAGTCGGAACCGATAACCAGGGTTAACTCGGCGTCGGGCCAAAAGGTTTGGGCTTTTTCCACCGTAGTAAAGGTGCGCGGGTTGCTCAGTTCGGGGTATAGATGAATATTGTGCCGCCAATTGATTTCTTCAATCAAGATTAGCAGCATCGCCGAACGGTGTTCTAACGGCGTTTGGTGGGTTTTAAAGGGGTTATTGGATGCCCAAACCACCACGCTATCGTAATTTTGAGACAGCCAGTTGAGAATGGTTTGATGGCCCGCCGTCGGCGGATCGGCGCTGGTACCAAACAGGGCGATCCGGTTGGGGTGTCTGGGGTTAGACATAACTAGCTGCAAGTGAGCGTTCGACATCTTGGGTAAGCTGTTGGAGAGAGTTAGAAATTTTAACAGGAATTGCGATCGCCCCATCTAAGCGACGCGCAGAAGCGGGGAGTTGAGAGACATTCTGGGCCGTACGCTGGCGCAGGGTAGACAGAGATTCGCGGGTCAAAGTGCGATCTCCTTGGTGCATCACCTGCTGTAATAGCGGTTGTTCGCCCGCTTCTGGGGCTTCTGTCGCCAAGCCTAAACGATCGGCCACCAGGGTGCCATTCTCCACTCGGCGGAAAACTTGCTTGCGGCCGGGAAATGTCGCCTTTGCACTCGACTGTTTCATCGTCGGAATATCGCTAATTTCCACCAACTTGTAAACGCCATTCACCGGGGAACCCGTAACTAATTTGGTGCCAACACCATAGCCGTCAATGCTAGCACCTGCCGTTTGCAGGCGAACAATTTCGAGTTCGTCAATATCACCGCTAGCAAAAATCGAGATATCGGGTAACAGTTGGCGGATCTGCTGAGACAGGCTAACCAAGTCGCCAGAGTCGATGCGAATGCCACTTAACTGAATTTTGCCTAACTTTACCTGTTGGGCGAGGCGTTTGGCTGCCTCTAAGGTGTCGTAGGTATCGATCAGCAGGGGGGCGTCGGGGAAATAGCGGTGAAAGGCGCTAAAGGCAGCCTCTTCGCTTCCCTGAAGGGCACAAAGGGCCATGACGAGGGAATGCGCCATTGTTCCTGAAGGTTGTTCTCCCAGTTTGAAGGCTGCTAAAACGTTGGAGGTGGCATCAAACCCGGCGGCTAAGGCGGCGCGGGCAGCCCATAGCGAGGCTTGGGGGCTAAAGGCGCGTCGGGTGCCAAATTCTAGTAACTTGCAGTCCGATCCCGTTAAATCCCGCATTCTAGCCGCCCGCGTTGCGACGAGGGTTTGGTAGTTAATGGCGTTCAGCACATAGGTTTCTACCAGTTGGGCTTGCCACAAGGGGGCCTCAATTCGCAAAATCGGCTGATTGGCAAAGATGGGGGTTCCTTCGGGAACGGCCCATACGTCCCCAGTGAAGCGGGCGGTTTCTAGGAGAGTCCAAAAGGTTTCGGGGGCGCGTTCAAATAAACCTGTTGCCCGCAGTTGGGCGATTTGGGCGGGGGTGAAATGTAGCTGTTCGAGATACTCTAACGCTTGCTCTAAGCCCATCGCAATTAGGTAGCCAAAGGGGTGGGGCAGTTGGCGGACAAATAACTCGAAACTCGCCCGACGCCCGTCGATGCCTTCTCCCACGTAGCAAGCACTCATGGTGAGTTGGTACAGGTCGGTCAGCAGGCTGTAGTCTTCGGCAAGCAGGTTTAAGGCGGGATCGTCCACAGCGATATCCTTGATGAAGGTTATCTCAATTATAGTAATTTTAACCAAAATTATGTCAAGGGGATGACCGGGAAGTTCGTTAAGAACCTTAACAATCGCTGTTTTCCTCCCAAATCGCGGGTAAGTCCGGCGTTGATGATTATTAAATAATATTGATTTTTAGTAATTCTAACAAAAACTAATGGCAGCGACAGGGAGATGAGCGCGATCGCCTTTCTATCCTGATTTTAAGTTTCTTGAATGAGTATGATTTTTTATCTCGAATATTGCCGAAAACAACAGAGTCTAAAGATTAATATAGGACTTCTCATTGTCTCTAAAAATTCCCCTATGATTAAAGCATAAAGCAAGAGCCTTTATCGGTTCTTCTTCATAAATTCTCAAGTCATGAACTTTGGGGGTAAGGTTATGAATATTGTTAAATCTTTTGGTGAGTTTATCCAGTATTTGCTAGAAGCAGCTACTCGCACTTTCCAACCGAATGAGGAAGAATATCCAGAAATTGGCGTTCAACCCTATTCGGGAGATGGCGCTTCTGAATGGGTCGAGTTTTGAGGAAGGACTGCACCCCAATGGATGCGAGTCGCGAGGCGACCTCTCTACAGTCCAGCCGCTTTCGCCTCTACCATGAGAGAGTTTGGTTTAGTAGGGTTCAGATTGAATCAAAATTGTTTAGGGTTGAAGCTGATATCCGGCGCTAGAAAATAACTTTCTGCGCCGGATTTTGTCAGGTTAATAACAATTGATTAAGTTTGAGCTAGCACCCCCTTAAATTGCGAAGTCCCAAGACAGATTAGCGCCAGAATATCGGATTAAACTTCCTCCTCAATTCTTTCCCACAAATCATCTAAGGGATTTGGGCGCTGTTTATCGGCGCGATCGCTGCGTTCGATGTCCATTTCCATTTCTGTCTGAGTCTCCTCTAGCTGAAGATCCGGCGGATCGGAGTCGGCGACAGAATCGGGGAATAAAACCAGAACGCGTACCCGATCGAAATTCGTGACTTCCAAAGCTCGATCTAAGACAATTTGCCCATGCTCATCAATTCGACCGATCGCTTCAATCGCTTTCATGGGTTTGTTTCCTCATGACCCACCTTTCAACGCTATCATATTCGGCTTAGTTATTTGAGCGTAAACTGGGAAATTCATGGGCCGATCAATTTCCTAGATAGTGGCAATTAATCGGAGAAATTGACCAGACTGCTTTCTTTTAGGGCGATCGCGTTTCCGAGTCGCCAGGAACCGATGAATTCATGGGATCTTCCTGGGGATCGGCATCAACTGGCAATTCCGTGGCTAAGTGCGGATTGCTGACCGACATTTCCGAAACCCCTGTGGGAGAAACCGTTAAAATTGGATCGCGATCGCGCTGCCAATCATCCAAAATATCCTTAATTAAAACCTCTTTAATACAAACCTGAGCAATGACAGCTAGCGGTAGCGCTAGTAACAATCCCAAAATCCCAAAAAAGCTGGCAAAAATAATTTGGGCTAACAACGTCACCGCCGGAAGTAACGAAACCTGACGCGCCATCACCGTTGGTGTCACCAAATAGCTTTCAATATTTTGAATCACCAGGTAAAGAATCACTACGGCGATCGCCTTCCAGGGGGCCGCAATATCCAACAGCGCCACCGTCACCGGAAAAATCACGCTCAACGTCGGTCCAATATTCGGGATAAAATTCAGCAACCCGGCTAACAGGGCGTGCGCTAAAACCAACTTAATCCCTAAAATCCATAACCCAATCCCGCTGAGAACTGCAATAAACAACGAAGTCAGCATAATCCCAGCAAACCAGTTCCCCAGCGCCACCTCGCACTCCGATAAAATTTCATCAATGCGGCGACGATAGAACGAGGGGAACAACCGTACAAACACTTGACGATAGGCCAGCGGATCGACCAACATCATCAGCGTTAAGATCATCACCAGCAGCATTTGTACTGCCGCACTCAACGAATTGGAGAAAATCGCGTAAAAGTTACCAAAAACTTGAGTAACAATCGGCTGTAAGTCTTGTAACAAATTGGAAATATCCGGCAGGGCAGGCAACCAAGACGGCCAATTGAGGCGGACGACTAGTAACAGTTGGCGCGATCGCTCTAAACCACTCGGTAACAGCGCCACCAACATTTGGAACTGCTCGATAAACGGCGGCACCACAATTAAAAAGAACAAAATAAAAAATAAAATCGTAATGCTCACCGTTAGCAAAACCGCCGAACCTCGATTCAAGCCCGACTTTTGCAAGCGGCGTACCGCACTATTCATCGCCGTTGCCAACACCACCGCCGCAAATGCCAGCAGCAGAATTTGGCGAATTTGCCACAAAATATAAAGGGCAAAGATCAAACAAATAAAGCCAAGCCACTGACCCAGGTTCACAACTTTTACTCCCGAAATGCCGTTATCGTTCGCTATACCGAGTTAACTGTCATGTCTGAACCCTACCCTTCCTGGATACTGGCACCGCAAACCCCGCCTCCGGTGGAATTTGTCCAAGCCTTACACCAACTGTTCAAAGAACTGAAAAGCGTTCGCCATGCTGCCCAGCTTTTGTGGAATCGTGGGGTTCAAGAGATTCAGCCCTTATCTGCCTTTGTTAATCCTCAATTTGTTCAACCAGCCAGCCCCTTTGAATTTGGAGAACAGATGCAGCAAGCCGTTAACCGCTTGCAACAAGCCAGAGAGTGCCAAGAAACGGTTGCCATCTGGGGAGACTTTGATGCGGATGGCATTACCGCCACAGCCGTCCTCTGGGATGGGTTAGGGCAATTTTTCCCTCAGCGCTTACAGAGGGACAACCCTCCAGGACAACTGCTGTATTACATTCCCAACCGCCTCAGTGAATCTCATGGTTTAAATCAAGCTGGAATTGAGCGTTTAGCACAAACTGGAACAACGTTGATTATTACGTGCGACACGGGCAGTACAAATCTAGCAGAGGTAGAGTATGCCCGAAATCTGGGGATAGATGTCATTATTACCGATCACCATACTTTACCCAGCCAACCCCCTCCCGTCAGCGCCATCATTAACCCGCGCTATCTTGACGAACAGCATCCTTTGTATCACTTATCTGGGGTAGCGGTTGCCTATAAACTGGTAGAGGCGCTTTATCAAAGCCTACCCGATGTTCCCCAACAGCCTCTCAGCGACTTGCTCGATCTGGTTGCCATTGGGTTAATTGCCGATTTGGTACAACTCAAAGGAGACTGTCGGTATTTGGCACAATTGGGCATTCAACGCTTGCAGGCCGATTTTCAAAAACCTGCCGCTGCGCGACGACGACCGGGAATTGGACGATTACTGGAATTGTGCCAGAAAAATGGCGATCGCCCCACCGATATTTCCTTTGGCTTAGGCCCGCGCATCAATGCGGTGAGTCGCATTCAAGGCGATGCCTCTTTTTGCGTGGAACTCCTCACCAGTCGCGATCTCAAGCGCTGTTCTCAACTCGCAGAAGCCGCAGAACTGGCAAACGCCCGCCGCAAAGCCATTCAAAAAGAAGTGATTCAAGATGTGAAAGCGCAGTTAGCCCAACTGGACTTATCCACCACCCGCGCGATCGTTTTAGCAGATTCGCAATGGCCGGCGGGGATTTTGGGGTTAGTCGCCTCCCAAATTGCTCAAGAATACGGCCGCCCAACCCTTTTACTCAGTACCTCCGAAATTGAGGCAAATACGGGTCATCGCTTAGAAACGCCCCCATTAGCGAGGGGTTCGGCGCGTTCAGTGGGTTCGATCGATCTCTATCAATTGGTGAAATCTCAAGAACACCTTTTGCACCGATTTGGCGGCCATCCCCTGGCGGCGGGGTTAAGCTTACCGATAGAAAATCTCCCCGTCTTTAGCGAAGCGATTAATCAACAACTCAGCAACGATCCGGAAGGAGGGGTTCGCCTCGCACCGCAAGCCGATTTGCGGGTAACGGTTGCAGAGTTGGGGAAAGATTTATTTCGCGAACTGAGAATTCTTGAACCCTGCGGGATGGGGAACCCAGTTCCCAAGTTATTGATTGAAAATTGCCGATTTGCCAATGTCTGGAATAAGAATATGACGGATTTACGGGGCAAAAAGGTGAGTTATATCAAAACAGAATTTATGCTGTTTGATGATTCCACTGAGGAAGGCGTTCGGGGAATGTGGTGGGGTCATTATAAAGAGGATATCCCCTCCGGTGAGTGCGATGCGATTGTGGAACTCGATTATAATCCCGTGCGTTCTAGCTATGAGGTTCGCTTGGTTGCGGTGCGTCAGAGCGATCGCGCTTCGCTTCAAGATGCGCCTCCCATCCTGGAGATTTTGGACTGGCGCGAACAGACTCGCCAAGCTGAACTTTTGCCAATTCTCAATTGTATTCGCGTTCAAGAAACGCCGCTGAGTTGGGACGATTTGCAAGCTGAGTTTCGGTTAGCCCAACAGCAACAAAAACCCCTCGCCTTAGCCTTAGCCTATCCGCCACCCACCCCCACCAGCCCCCAACAGGTGTGGCAACAGTTACTTGGACTTGCGAAATATCTCAGCCGTACCGGAAAAAGTGCCACGCGCCAACAACTCGAAGAGAAGTTAGGAATGACTTCCCCTACGTTAGAACTCGGTTTGCAAGCCTTAAAAGATTTAGGGATTGCGATCGCACCAGCCGATGAGATTTCCCAAAGCTTGCAGATGCAATGGCAAGTTGTTCAAAGCAATCCGGAATTCTCAGTCAGCCTATCGCAATTTTTGGCAGCGATTCAAGAAGAGCAGTTTCGCCGTCAATACTTTTTTGAAGTTCCTGTTAAGGCGATTCAAGCGATCGCCAATCAGGCCGTAATTTGATAGAAAATAGCAGAAAGTATTACCCAAGCCCTCCTCCTTACATGAAGACCTCTACTAAATTGGCATTTCCGCAGGGACAAACTGCGATCGCCCAGGCTGTGGACGAGATTGCTCGCTTACCAGAAACCCTGAATGAGCTGGGTTTTAAGCAACCTCACCCGACTTTAGTGTTAATTGGAGGCGCAAGCGGACTCACCCCCAATGATGCAGAAAAGCTGCAAACCCTGTTTCAGGATGCAATTTGCCCGCTAGCCGAAGCTTCAGGTTGGATCGTCATTGATGGCGGAACAGATGCAGGGATCATGGGCTTGATGGGTCAAGCCTATCGCCAAATGAACTGCACGTTCTCTTTACTGGGAATTGTCGTGCAGAATAAAGCTATTTTACCCGCAACAGAGCAGGGGGCAGGCGCGGATGCGGCTCAGTTGGAACCCCATCATACCCATTTTCTTTTGGTTCCCGGTTGCCAATGGGGAGATGAGTCTGCTTGGATTGCTCAAGCAGCAACTTTACTCGCTCAACATCAAGGCTCAGTCACCTTAGCGATCAATGGCGGCGAAATTACTTTAAAACAAGATATTCCCAACAGTCTGAAGCATCAACGACCGGTTGTGGTGCTGGCGGGAACAGGTCGAACGGCCGATCGAGTCGCTTCAGTCGCCGACGGACAAACCCAGGATGCGGAAATTCAGCCTTTGGTGGATTCGGGTTTAATTATCTCCATAGATTGGCGGAAACAACCGGAAGCTCTCAAGCAAGTCCTGCAAAAATTCTTGATGCCTTAAAAACCGCAAAAATACAGGATGTCCAAGTGTTGGTTGATACTCCCTATCCTTCGGGTGGGGAGTCTTCGTTTGGGAAAAAGCGCCGAAATTCAAGACATTTGAAGCAGTTGAGCAAATCCCAGTGCGGATTTTGTGTAGCAAGTCTCATCAGCGATGTCTATAGCATATTCACTTGAAATTTTATAAAGTTTAGTTCAATATCTATCTAAGGGAGTAAGCTGATTAAAGCAAATGCTCTTAGCTCCCGTTCCCCGATGGCTCGCTAGTCGCGTGTTCCCAGTTCCCTGACTCATCCTGAATCAAAGTGCAGGTAAATGATGCAGCAGTAACGCTGTTACCGGAAGAATAGTTCTTTATACTCATTGGGTTGTGCATCGACTTATGAATAGCTGCCAAGGGTGCTTTCGCGCGTTCTCTGGAACGTCGAGCTTTCATGCAAATCTCCACCAAGTCTTAACACCGACCGAGCCAATTCTGCTGCTTGGCTTCACGCCGAGCTTCACCCATCAGTCGGCTGTCGCTCGGAACTGCTCTCCCTCGCTGTTGGCTCAGTAGGGGAGATCGCAATGGCCAAAACTTATTACGACTATCTGCGCCAAGAATTAGGCGAACTAATCGAACAGCTACAACTGCCTGAGTTATACAAACATTCGCTGAAACATCGCTGGCTCGATCAAGTCGTCTGGGCAGATAAAAAAGCCTCTGAATGTCGCTGCTGGCATTATCGACTCCGGTTAACCACAATTATCGGTAGCGTCATTTTGCCAGCCTTAGTCGGCATTAATTTTCAGGTCGAGAAAATCCATCCATCCGTTCGCAACTGGTTTCCTTACATTCCGTTTACCCTCAGCCAAATTATTGCCGTGAGCGCAGCAATCGAGGAATTTTACCGTTTTGGCGATCGCTGGCGAGACTATCGGCAAATGGCAGAAGACCTCAAAGCAGAGGGATGGAACTATCTTCAGTTAAGCGGCCCCTATCAAAACACGCCCGCCTCTACTGAACATCAACCCGTTCCCGAACCCATCAAAGTCGCACCCCCAAAAACGGATCGCAGCAATGCTCGTCGAGCCACTCACGTCCACAACTATTCAATGTTTGCTAGCCGAGTGGAAAGCATCATTAAAAACGATGTTCAAAACTATATTTCCGAATTAGTGAAGCAGCAAACCAAACAGCAGCAAGACGTTGAGAAATATCTGGCGACAGCCCAGGGCGTTACTGAGAATCAAACCCTATTTGCTCCACCTCAGACCAATAGCGGCTCCAATGGTTTTTCCAAGGCTGCGACAACCCAAAGCATGACTGAGAATCAACCCCCATTGGCTTCACCCCAAACCCATGCGAGTGCTAATGGATTTGCCAGTACGGCCCCAATGCTTCCAGTTTACGTAACTGCTCGCGATCTGGCTGAAGTCCCGCCTCTCCAACCTCGCCTAGAAGCGCAGCCGGTGAGGCAAGGGATGGCACCCCCAGCCGCGATCGCGATCGCCCCTCCAGAGCAACCTTCCGCCCTCAATTTCAATGAAGCTATCCTTGCGGCTGCCCACAGCTTGCGGGGAATGTCTACCGCAGATGGCCCTGATGGCGGCAATAATGCGTGTGCTTGGAGCGTCAACAAAGTTTTACAAAAAGCCAATATTCCGCCCCTTGGCGAGAACCCCAATTATGTGCCCTCCCTGTTAGAAGCGCTCAAGCAACGGGGCAAACTCGTTTCCCCCCAGGAGGCAGAAGCAGGCGATCTCGTGATTGCCTATGAAGAAGCCCACATTGGGATCGCCCTGACAGCAGGGTGCAGCCGAGTTTTATCAAACTCCTCTTCCCGCGCTTGTTTCGTGTGGGAATCTGATGTGGATTTTGATGGCTATTACGGCGGTTCCAGCACGATTTATCGCCTGCTACGCTAAACGCTTTTAATCAATGGATTGAACTCCCCAGTAGGCATCTACTCCTCATGGCTAAGAAAAAAACATACTACGACTATTTACGGCAAGAATTGGGCGAACTGGTCGAACAGTTACAACTGCCCGATTTGTACAAACAATCTTTGAAACGGCGCTGGCTCGATCAAGTCGTTTGGGCCGATAAAAAAGCGGCTGAATGCCGTCGCTGGCACTATCGGTTGCGCCTTACCACCATCATCGGTGGCGTCATTTTACCCGCGCTAGTGGGGATTAACTTTGAAGTTGGTAATGATAATCCCGCCTTTCGCAAATGGTTTCCTTACCTGCCCTTTGCCTTAAGTCAGGTGATTGCAGTCAGTGCAGCCGTTGAAGAGTTTTGTCGCTTTGGCGATCGCTGGCGCGACTATCGACAAACCGCCGAAAATCTGAAAGCCGAAGGTTGGCAGTATCTGCAACTGAGCAGTTCCTATGGCAGCGTGAACAGTCACCTCGAAGGCTATCCTCTGTTTGCGAGTCGGGTGGAAAGCATCATCAAAAATGATGTCCAAAACTATATTTCCGAGTTAGTGAAACAGCAAGCCAAACAAGAAGAGGAAATTGAAAAATATTTAGTCACCGCCCAAGAAGTCAGTCAAGATAAAACCCTCTTTGCGCCCGTAGAAACAGCCCGGTTGCCAGAGGGGGCGATCGCAGAATATGCCTTTAACGGCACCGCAGAACCGACGCAGAACGGGACTGCTGGAACTGCAACCCTACTGTCTCCTAGCGCGCTGACTGCCGGAGCCTCCTTAAGCGCGGACTCTACGGCGGTACCTAAACCAGGGGTCGCCGGAATTCTCAGAACTCGACACAACACCGTGTTTAAACTCAGCCCTCAGCCCTCTGAGGCGCTACCCCCTACCGCTAAGATTGAGATTGAGAACGGCATGGTCTTTGGCTTGCAGGCGTATCGAGATGGCGGCAGCAATCACCTTTGCATTACCCTAACTCAAGGGCTAGGAGCCGAAAGCCGCAATACCTGGTATGCGTACGCCCCCCATGTTGAGATTTTAGACCGCAACGGACAGGCGATCGCACCGGCTGCACCAACGGCGATCGCCACTCCCCCCACCGTTGTCGCTCAAAACGGCACCGTGGAATTGCCCGTTCCCTATCTCTCCCAAGTAGACAACGTTAAAAATCCCTTTGGCAGTTGCAATGTCACCAGCCTTGCCATGTGCCTCAAATATTTTGGCGTGCAGCAGAATAATCCAAGCCAACAGTTTGAAGATGAATTGCAAGATTGGCTAGAAGCCAGAGGCCTCGATCGTCACGAGCCTCACGCTTTAGTCCAAGCCGTAAAAGCTTACGGCTGTCAGGATCGCTTTACCACCACCGCCACCCTCGAACAGGTCAAGCAATGGCTCGCTCAAGGCAACCCCTGCGTGGTGCATGGCTATTTCACCTCCTACGGCCACATTATCGCGATCATTGGCTATAACAGCAAAGGATTGATCGTTCACGACCCCTATGGCGAATGGACGCCAAACGGATACGATCGCAACGACGACAGCCGTCCGGAGAAAGGGAAAGCCTTGACATACTCCTACGAGATGATTAAGCGCACTTGTATAGACGCCGAATTCTGGGTTCACTTTATTTCTAAACCGGGCTTCCAACCGACTCTTACCCAAGCTGCTGCAACACCCGCTCCTCAAGAGCCAACTCAGCCCTGTACTAACTTCATTACCGTCGAGCAACTCATTCAAATTGCTGGGCCCGATGCTCCCCAACAACGCCTGCACGAACTCACGCCTGGAGTCAACCAAACCCTAACGCGCTATGAAATTAACACGCCCCTGCGGATCGCCCACTTCATCTCCCAAGTCACCCATGAATGCGACTGCTTCCATGCAATGGAAGAATATGCTTCGGGCGAAGATTACGAAGGCTGGACTGAGCTAGGCAACACTCAACCCGGAGATGGCAAACGGTTTAAAGGACGGGGTCTGATTCAGCTAACAGGACGGCACAATTATGAACTCTTTTCTCAAACAATGGGCATCGATTTTACAGCCAAGCCAGAATTAGTTGCTCAAGCCCCTTACGCCGTACTAGCAGCCGGGTGGTATTGGGACGATCGCGATATTAATCAACTCGCCGATCGCGATGATATCCGCGCTGTCACCAAAGCGATTAACGGCGGCTATAACGGTCTAGACGATCGCGAAAAGTATTTACGGGCTGCCAAAAGAGTCCTCGGTTGCTAGCCCTACAGTTTTTTGAATCTTCCCAAGGCTCGATTGAAGCCTGATTTTCAGCCGTCTACATTGAAGATCAACCATGAATCAATTTCAAGATGCTTTCATTTCCTATGGTCGGGCTGATAGTAAAGCGTTTGCCCAAAAACTGAACGCTCGTCTGGTTGAGCAAGGGTTAGAAGTCTGGTTTGACTTTGATGATATTCCCCTAGGCGTGGATTACCAAAAGCAAATTGACGATGGGATTGAAAAGTCGGATAACTTCCTATTTGTGATTGCTCCCCACTCGATCAACTCTCCCTATTGTCGCTTAGAGGTGGAATTGGCCCTCAAGCGCAACAAGCGGATTATTCCCCTATTGCACGTCGAACAAATTAGCCGAGACACCTGGCAACAACGGTTTCCCCAAGGGACAGATACCGAGTGGGAAGCCTACACCGTTCAGGGCAGGCATTCTAGCTTTACCCATATGCACCCAGAAATTGCCAAGATTAACTGGGTGTATTTTCGGGAAAATGTCGATGACTTTGAGCAAGCTTTTCAGGGATTATTAACCCTCCTCGAACGGCATAAAGCTTACGTGCATCGCCACACCTATTTTTTAGCTAAAGCGTTGGAGTGGGAGCGCAACCAGAAGCGATCGCCCTATTTGTTAGTAGGGGAAGAACGCGCCTCTGCACAACAATGGCTCAATCTACGCTTCCAAGAGGAGCAGCCGCCCTGTATCCCCACTGATTTACACTGCGAGTTTATTACCGAAAGTATCAAAAACGCTCGCAATCTGATGACCGATGTTTTCCTTGCCTATGCTGAAGAAGACATCGCCGTCATGGAACAGATTCGCAGGAGCCTGCGGCGTGAAGGGTTGACCGTCTGGACAAACAAGACTGATATTCAAACCGGGATAGACTTTCAAGAGGCGATCGCACGCGGCATTGAGGGCGCAGATAACCTCGTTTACCTGATGTCTCCATCGGCCGTTACATCGGCTTACTGCCAAACCGAACTCGACCATGCCTTGTCTTTAAATAAGCGGATCGTTCCCCTCCTGGTTCAACCCCTCGATCCCTCCCAAATTCCCCCCGCCCTCAAAGATATTCAATATATTGACTTAACCGATCGAACCGTTGACGAAGATTACCAACGCCACGAAAGCAATCTCATCCGCACCTTGCGCCACGATGCAGCCTATCACGAAGCCCATAAAGTGCTGCTGACCAAAGCGCTGAAGTGGAAGCGACAACAGGAAAACCCCAGTATCCTGTTACGGGGTTACAACTTGCGCCATGCCGAAGCCTGGTTAAAGACTGCCCAACAGCGAACGCATTATCTCCCGCTACCCGTTCAAGCAGAATTCATTACCGAGAGCTTGCGCCAACCCCCCGGAATTGCGCTAGATGTGTTTGTCTCCTACTCTCGAACCGATTCAGACTTTGCTCGCCGCTTAAACGATGCCTTGCAGATTCAGGGTAAAACTACCTGGTTCGATCAAGAAAGTATTGCATCGGGGAGTGATTTTCAGCAGGAAATTTATCGCGGGATTGAAAACTCCGATCATTTCTTGTTTATTATTTCTCCCAACTCCATTCAGTCTCCCTATTGTGCCGATGAGGTGGAGTATGCCAAGTCGCTGAATAAGCGGATTGTCACCATCCTACATCGACCCGTTAACCCGGCCGATCTGCATCCGGTGCTGGCTAGCGTGCAGTGGATTGACTTTAATCATCACGATGGCGATTTTTCAGCCAACTTCAAGGAACTGGTTCGCACCCTAGACACCGATCTGGCTCATCTCCACGCCCATACGCGGCTGCTGGTGCGGGCGATTGAGTGGGATAACAAAGATCGCAAAGAGAGCTTATTGCTGCGGGGAGATGACTTGGAGGAGGCCGAACAATGGCTAGCCCAAAGCGCCACTAAAAACCCAAAGCCAACGAGTTTACAGCAGGACTACATTAACTCTAGCCGCTCGGTGGAAGAAGCCACCCAACAAGCGGCCCGAATCTTACAGGAGGCGGTTGCGAAGGGGCGACGGCGCATTCAGATTGGTACGGCAGTGATGGCGATCGCGTTTCTCCTCGCTGGGATTGCAGGGGCGTCTGCTCGTCGAGCCACCCATCAGGCAAAGCAAGCCCAATCTGGGATTGAGGTCGCTACTGCCAAGGAGGAAATTTTAACCGGGCAGCCCTTCGATGCACTACTGATCGCGCTGCAAGCCGGACAGAATCTCAAACCTTATACTCAATCTAAAGACCCCCAGTGGGACGATCTCAAAGTCAGAGCGACAAATGCTTTACAGCTAGCCCTCTCGGAAGTGCGGGAAAAAAACTCGCTCAAACATAAAAATACGCCGACGTTCTTCTACTTCACCCCGAATGGACAGACCCTGATTTCTGGCTGCATAGATCGCACCCTCTATGTCTGGAATGCCGAAAATGGTCAACTGATTAGAACCTTTGATCGGGTTCAAGCTTTTGACTTTAGTGTAGACGGTCAGATTCTCGCGTTGGTCGGTTCCGACAACGAAATTCAGCTTTGGCATACTGACACGGGCGAGCAACTGCATACGTTAAAGGGCGCGCAAGGGACCATCCGCAACGTTCAATTCAGTCCGGATGCTCAAACCCTCGTTTCAATTAATACCGATAACGTGCTGCAACTCTGGAATCTGGCGGATGGTCAGTTCATCAAAACCTTGGGAACTGTTCAAGCTTTTACCTTTAGCTCGAATAGTCAGGCGATCGCGGCGGCTATCTCCGATCGGACCATTCAGCTTTGGAACGCCAATACCGGCAAACCCCTTTCAACCCTAAAAGGCACCGAAGCTCAAGTGAGTTTGCTGAAGTTCAGCTCCGACGATCGGGCGATCGCGACCGTCAGCGCCAATCGTACCATGCAGCTTTGGGATCTCAATACCGGCAAGCCCCTATACGCCTATAAAGAAACGCCCGATCGGGTGACTCGCCTTCAATTTAGCCCCAATGGTCAAACCATCGCCCTGCATGGTGAAGACAAAAAACTTCAGCTTGTCAACCGGGCAAGCGGTCAGAGGATGAAAACCTTTGAAGCCATTCAATTCTTCGATTTCAGCACCACTAACCCTGTCCTCGCCTTGCGGAGTCAAAATAAAAGGCTCCAATTCTGGAATCTCGCCCAGGGTAAAGTCACTCAAGCCTTTGAAGAAATTCAATTCTTTAACTTCAGCCCAGATGGTCGCAGGCTAGTGACCGTTGATGAACATCAAATTATTCATGTTCGAGACTTGGCAACCAACAAGCAACTTGGCATACTCAAGGGACATGAAGATGATGTCATCGATATCAAGTTTAGCCCCGACGGTCAGACGATTGCTTCTGCAAGTTGGGATAATACCATCAAAGTCTGGCAATTGCCCGATCGCACTTCGCCCATCGTCAGTATCTATCAAGATGACGCTAAGTTAACGAGCTTTAGCCCCGATGGTCAGAGAATCGCCTTTATCCACTCCGATAACATCATTATCATTCAAGACATCACGACAAATCAGGAAATTTACCGCATCCCTGGAAACTATGAGGAAGCGCGGAACCTGGAATTTAGTCCCGATGGGAAATTGCTACTCTTGGTGAGTGGTAAAAATCCAAGACAGTTCCAAAGCAAACTCTGGAATCTAGAATCGGGTCAGGAAATTCGCAACCTTCCCGGACATCAGGGAAAAATTCATTGGATAGAATTTAGTCCAGACAATCGATTGCTTGCTTTGTTTGGCACCGCTGAAGAAAAGACAATTATCAAACTCTGGGATCTTAAAACGAACCGGGAAATTCGCAGATTCGATCGCCTGAATTACTGGGCGTCTTTCACGTTTAGTGCGGATGGCCAGAGGTTGGCGTTCATCAATTCAGAGAATACGGTGAGTGTCCGGGATATAGTAACCGATCGAGAAATTCTGAGCATTCCTGACACTCAAGGCGAGACTAAGGACATAGCATTTAGCCCAGATGGTCAGATCCTAGCCTTAGCGGGTGTTGATGAAACGTTGCGTCTGTGGAATATTCAGGAGAACAAAGCGATCGCCTCTTTTGAGGAAGCCAACATTTTTCGGTTTAGCCCAGATGGCCAAAAACTTGCCTTGGTGAAAAATCGTAAAATTATCCATCTGTGGGATACGGCAACTGCTCAAGAGCAAATTTTGCCAGGACACCGGACGAATATCACTAGCCTAATCTTTAGTCCCGATAGTCAGGCGATCGCCTCCACCAGTTGGGATGATACCTTTAAACTCTGGAATATCGCCACGGGTCGGGAAATTCGCACCTTTAAAGGACATCAATCTGATGTCACCCACGTTATTTTTAGCCCGGATGGTCAAACCATTACATCAGCTAGCACCGATAGAACGGTGAGAATCTGGCGAGTCTTGGATTTTGAAGCATTAATGGCGCTCAGTTGCAACTGGATAGAGCTTTACCTCAGCAGCTACCCAGAAAAACGTCCTTTGTGTGAGGGATATCTGCCACCCACGCTAGAAGATCGACCCCTTGAAGCCAGAAGAAATAGAATTGGTATCCGTTTCTAAAAGGGGTCGTTTTCGGTCAGATTGGGGATAGACGATCCTCAATTAAACCTGAACTTTCCTTAACTTCCTTCGCCCCTAGGCTACCGTGTATACATACTCAGTCTCAAATCTAGTTGAGATCCCCCCTAACCCCCCTTTTTAAGCGGGGAATTGGAGTCGGATTTCTCCTTTTCAAGGGCGCAGCGGCGCGTTAGCGCTCTTGTTTAGGGAATCGAAACCTTGTAGAACGATACTAGAAGACTGATGGATACACGGGGAAAATTCACAACTATAAAACTCTAAAAATTACAACACTCGCGATGCAAATTGAAAATCAAAAACTCTACCCCCCTGAAGAATACCTAAATTTGGATACTAGCTCGGAAGAACGGCATGAATATCACAATGGTCTAATTATCTCAATGAGTGGCGCAACTCCGAATCATAATCAAATTGCGGGTAACTTTTACGCAGTTTTAAATTTTGCCCTTAAGCACCAACCCTATCGCGTCTTTATTAACGAACCCCGGCTTTGGATTCCCCGAAAACGCGTTTATACTTATCCTGATGTCATGGTGGTTCAGGACGAATTACAATTACAAGAAGAACGACAAGATACGCTCATGAACCCGATGTTGGTTGTGGAAGTGATGTCGGGAACAACTCGAAGTTACGATAAAGATGCAAAGTTTACAGCTTATCGGACGATTCCTAGTTTTCAAGAATATATCTTGATCGATCAATATACAATGCACATTGAGCAATACTTCAGAACTGAGCAAAGACGCTGGGCTTTTTTGGAGTATGACAATAGCGATGATGTTATTTCTCTAAATTCTCTTTCGTTGCAAGTCGGGCTGATGGATATCTATGAGAAGGTTGATTTGGATAGAATATAAACCCTCAAGAAAGCTATGATAGCACAATCAACTTTAAGTCTTCTAGTCTAGAGAAATGCTAGCGTTTATTATTCCGCTTAAGAGTCGCCAAGTTTCTGATTCTTGGATCGGGGTGTCTCAACTGTTTGAGCGTTGTTTAAAGTCGGTGTGTCAGCAAAGTGGTGCTGAGTTTCGGGTGATTGTCGTTTGCAATGAACGCCCTGCTATCTCATTTCATCATCCTGCTGTTTCTTATTTAGAGGTTGACTTTTTACCCACCGATCTAAGTTTTCCCGCAAAAGGGTTAGATAAGGGACGAAGAATTGTGGAAGGGTTGGTGGCAGCGAGGGACTTTTCTCCGACTCACATTGCGATTGTCGATGCAGATGATTGCGTCAGTAAAAGATTGGCGGGGTTTGTAAAACAGCACCCGGAATCTGAGGGTTGGTTTTTCGATCGGGGGTATTTGTACAAAGCGCGATCGCCCTCAATTTATCTGCGTAGGAAAGCATTCCACAAGCGCTGCGGGACAAGTCATATTCTGCGCTATTCTCTTTTGAAATTCCCTCAAGAAGGAGCTGAAAATAGGCTAGAACTTAATCAATTCTATAACGAGCATCAGCATATTTCTACTCGACTAGAACAACGAGGAATTACCCTTCAGTCATTACCTTTTATTGGCGCTATTTGCATTGTTGAAAATGGAGAAAACATTTACCAGAAAAGCTTTCAGCAACTTCACCATGTTAAACTCGATCCGATCTCCCGCTTAAAGGATTGGCGTAACTTTCGCCGACTGACGCCTGAGATTTGTCAAGAATTTGGCTTGTATAGGCTTGAGAAAATAAGTGCTGGCGTTTGAGCGATCGCGCTATCGTTTTCAACATGCCGTAAGATTCATGAATGACAATATTCCAAAAATATCCATACTGCGGAAAAGATTTTAACAACAAAAAGTCTGACGCAATATGAGTCCGCAACGGTCTTAATTCAGGTGGCTTAGTTGTTCGACGAATTTGCTCTGGCTTGGGCATCCAATGACCAATAATTGTTTCTTTTTCAAACTCTTGAGCCTGCAAATATAAACCCAACGAACGGTCTAAAGTCCAATTGGGGACTAAAGTTAAAGCACTAATCAGTTGACTGGATTGGACAAGTTTTGCTAAAGCTGGTTTCACCCGTTCAGTAGACCAAATAATATTATTAAAGTTCTCAAAATGATATCCTTCCCCATCCGTTCGCTTAATCCAAGGCATTAAAAGATAGCGCCAATCGACTTTTTTCTCTAAAGGAGCAATGGGAACCTCTAACAACCCTTGGTAATTGCCCTGCTGAAACGGAAACGGATTTTCTGGAGTCTTGCGGCAAATTTCTAATTGTTGAACCTTGGGTAAAGGTTGCCACGGTCTTTTTAGGCTAATCGCATCAAAAATATCAACTGGAAGCTGATTTAAACGCAATACCCAACTCTCAGAAAAGCGATGAAAATAAGCCTCGGCAATCTCTACCACATCTGGGTGAACAAAATCATCATCATCAAGCGCTAAAACATATTGTCCTCGCGCATTTAAAAGTCCCGTAACGCGCTGCATAAACTCACCGCGATAGGCGCTATAGAGAACTCGCAGGCGAGGATCGTCTGGGGGTTGAATCTTCTCGTGAGGCGGATAAACCAGGACAAACTCAACCGAACCGCGAACTTGCAAAAGTTGTTCTAACCAATCAGCAGAAAACCGACCCAATGTAGGCGTTACAATTGATAGAAAGGGTTGCCGATCCATAGGTACCTCATAGCGATTTGATTAGGGCGTACCGTTTCGGAAGTTCTCAACCGTTCTAGGATGGGCAAAAGTTACGCCAAAAACAACTAACCTATTGTAGATTTCCTTGATGTTCGCAGGAAAAACCCCGTTCTCGCCACTGAGCCAAATTCACATCGTCTAGGGGAATCACTGCATGGCAACTGGGGGTGCGAAACTGGCTGATGATTGCCCATCCTAAAGCGCGAGTAATATCTAGGGTTGTTTTGAGTCTCGACTCTCGATTGGCGGGGACTCCTTTTTCAGAAACGGCTTCTAGTTCGACCCAAATTCCATGACTGCCTAGCATAATTTGCCCTAACCATAGCGCCCTTTTTTGATGGCTGCCAGAGGTGACAAGCTTCAGTTTCTGCACCCCCCACTGTTGCAGAATCGGCAAAGCGTAGTAAAAATTACCAAAAGTCGAGTTAGCACATTTTTCGAGCCAAACATTGGACATTGAGGCCAAGGCTCGTTGAAAGATGAGTACAATACAAGGGTCTTGCGAGCCTTGAGAGATTAAAATGGGGATGTTTTGAGGCGACTCGCGCCGGACAACCTCCGCCATATAAATTTCTCGCCGAATGCTACCTCCTAGCATAAGATAGGCATCAACAGGCGAGCGGGAGGCCTCAGCTAATGTCTGTGTATTGCGAATGAACCCATAACTTGCGAGTGCAGTCAAAACCCCCAAAGCAACGAACCCGACAAACAAACCCGCGCGTTGGTACCCAGAACGAGACTGGCGCTGAGATGGAGATCGAGTTGAGGAGGAAGAGGAACGCTTCACAGCCTTTAGGGTTAATAGAAAATACTTAATTTACTAGTATCTCATCCGAAAATCCTCACGGTTGGAGGAGCGATCGCGTAAAGTTTTGTTGATGAGTAACGGAGGACACCCACCCAAGTGGCCCAAAATGGGAAAGCCTTGGAAAAGCCTTGAGTATACTTGATAGTGAGGAACTTCACTAACCCGCCCAATCGTCATTTTCCCCGCGCTAACAGAATCAATTGCGATCGCATTTGGAAGTGTTATATCGGATGCCCCGCTTAAAGCCTTGTCGTTTACTCAACGTTAGCGCCTCCTGCCTCGCCAAAATTGCCCCGTTTATCCACCTTGCCATAGCGAATCCTAATGAATCGGTCACAAAGACGTACCAATCCACTCCAATATGCCTTTCTCAGTGGCGCGATCGCTACCACCGCCACCCTAACTGTCTTTGGTCCTATGTGGTGCCGTGCAGTCCGCGCCGCATTTCAAGATAGTCCGAAAGCGGTTGTCGATCAAACTTGGCAAATCGTCAATCGCGAATACGTCGATCCCAGCTTCAACCAAACCGACTGGCAGCAAGTTCGGCAAGACCTTTTAAATCGCGAGTATTCTTCCCCTCAACAAGCTTATGTCGCCATTCGAGAGGCGCTCAAAAAACTCGAAGATCCCTACACCCGTTTCCTCGATCCCAAACAATTTGAGGCCCTGACCGATCAAACCTCTGGAGAACTCTCCGGGGTAGGCATGAGCTTAGAAGTGCAGGCTGAGACGAGAAATATTGTAGTGGTCGAACCCTATCAAAACTCGCCGGCCGCTCAAGCAGGGATTCAACCAGGCGATCGCATTTTGGCAATTGATGGCAAATCCACCCAAGGCATGAACGTGGAAGATGCGGCGAGATTGATTCGCGGCAGGGCGGGAACCGAGGTCATGCTTCGCTTATCCAGACCCGGACGCGAGAATTTTGAACTCAAACTTACCAGGGCGCGGATCGAACTCCCCACCGTTACCTATTCCCTCAAACAAGAAGGCCCCTTACAAATTGGCTATATTCGCCTCGATGAATTTAGCTCCCATGCCGCCTCTCAAATGAGACGTTCCATTGACGATCTCAACGCTCAGAACGTCGATGGCTTTGTTCTTGACCTGCGCGGCAATCCGGGCGGTTTATTGCAATCCAGCATTGAGATTGCT
This sequence comes from Desertifilum tharense IPPAS B-1220, assembly GCF_001746915.1. Classification (NCBI taxonomy): domain Bacteria; kingdom Bacillati; phylum Cyanobacteriota; class Cyanophyceae; order Desertifilales; family Desertifilaceae; genus Desertifilum; species Desertifilum tharense. The sequence goes on along the minus strand of NZ_MJGC01000052.1, from coordinate 52,456 downwards.
CGCATGTGGCTCGATAATGGCCCCATCGTTAAAACCGTCAATCGCGGCGGTAAAAGCGAAGCCGTTCGAGCTAACCGCACCGCTTTAACCAACCTTCCCCTCGTGGTGCTAGTCGATAGCAACTCCGCCAGCTCTAGCGAAATTCTCACCGGAGCCTTACAAGATAACCAACGCGCTAAGATTGTCGGCACCAAAACCTTCGGGAAAGCGCTCGTTCAAGCCGTCCATCCCCTCTCGGACGGATCGGGGGTTGCAGTCACCGTTGCCCATTACTACACCCCAAAAGGCACGGATATTAGCCAAAAAGGGATTACCCCAGATGTCCCCATTGAGCTAACCGAACAGCAGCAGCAAAAACTCGCCGCCGATCCGAAATTGATTGGAACCAAAGAAGATCCGCAATACGCCAAAGCGTTATCAACCCTAGTGGCGGAAGCAACACCCAGACGCCTCGCCACCCATTCGCCTCGATAAACCCTGAATCGCCCCGATGCTTCAAGCTTCCAAGGATGCGGCTGAAGAACGAGCCACGGCTTGGAGCTTGCTGTAAAAGGGCGATTCTTCTGTTTTGGGGACAAATTGTTGAATCGGCTGTTTTGCCGCTTGGCATTTAGACCAATCTGCTTGATAAATCGATTGCGGGGGTTCGCTAAAAGGGAGGGTGACACAAGGGCGGGGCAACGGTTCGTTCAGGGGTGCCCCCCAAATGACTTCGGGTTCCGCCTCATCCTGGGGTTCAGACCCGGTTTCAAGGATGATCGCCGGAGCAGAAACACTGCTCTCAATCGCTGACCAGTCGCCGGGGAGTTTGCTGCACACAATTCGCTCAAATTCGCCGTTAAAGTGACATAGCGGCTGCCCCCGACGCTGCCACAGTGCCAGAATTTGCTCTACAGAAACGCTTTTATAACGACCTTGGTAGAGGGCTTCTACCACAGCCAAGCGCACCCAATGGGCCTGCACGCTTTGCAACCAATGAGCGATGATTTCTGAGGCACTATAGCCATATAAATCAAAGCTGTAGTGAACGAGCAGCGCACAGGCCTGGGATATAGCAGTCTGACTTACCGCTTCTGTCATTGAACTGGAAATGGGTTGGGGGCGAGTTATGACCGTTTGGACATTTTAGCTTCAACTTGCTCGCGATGAGGATTGGGTGAGGTTAGTTGGGGCGGATGACTCCACCTTCTACGGGGCGTACCCCAGAACCTGTAAAGGGTTCGTTACCGCCAGTCCAGTTAAAGTCGCTGATACGAATGTTAAAGGCGGCTAAACCCAGTTGAGGATTGTAACGCAGAATCAGACCGTAAGTACGGCGGGAATATTCGACGGAAACATCGGTGCTAATGCGATCGCCATTATCCAAGTTAATCGAGGTTCGCAACCCCACGCGGAACGGCCCGTAAATCTGTTGGGTGAGTTCGGCAGTAAGGACGCGTACATCAACTAAGCGATCGAACTTAAACGGAGATTCGCCATTGAGCGCCGTTTGGGAATAGAGCAAGCCAAAGCCTGTATAGTCAAACCAGGGTCGCGAGAAGTTGCCGAACTGACCGCGAAGACCAATCGTTCCGGTGAGGGAAGATTGGCGATCGCCATTACTATAGGCGTTCGTTGTCCCAATAGCAGCCGTTACGAGTTGCAGGTAAGGGACAACCGGAATGGGCGTATACCGTAAGCCTTCCGTTGGGGTCGCGGGTAAACCTTGTCCGCGCCACAGGGTAAAGTTGCGGCTTAAGGTGGCGCTGGCTTGAAAGCGTCCGAGACTGACATCATCTTCGCCAACAAAGGGACTCTCGATCAGATCGCGCCGATCGGTTCTGGCTCTGACATACTGAGCGCCTGCTTGATAGTTAAGGTTAATTCCAGTATTTCCCAGGCGATACACCGGAGAAGTTAGCACGGTGCCAAAACTATTCTGAACCCGCTGATAGCCCAAGGAGCCATTAAAAAAGCGCTCGCGATAGGCGTATTCGGTGGTCAGCGCATGATCGCCAATGGCTTGAGTTAAGCGCAAGTTCGCCCGCAGGATATCGTTGCGGCTAAAGTCTAGGCTATTAAAATTCAGCGCTCCCCGCAGTTGGGTATTGGGGCCTAAATCGGAGGTGAGGCTGGCTCTTAAACCGTAGGAAGAGGGATCGGCAAAGTTAAAGCCGTTCCTCACGGCCTGTTGCAGCAACAGTTGGGGGGTAATGCGGAGTTGAGTGCGTCGGGTGGCCAGCGGTTCAAAGGTGCGTTCGACAAATAACCCGCCGCGATCGGCATCGTCAAAGCCTAAGCGGGCGATCGCCGGATCGCGTTCGGTGCGATCGATAACGACGCGATCGCGCAAAATCGGCAAGCTTAAGCGTTGATCGAAGACGACGCGGGGACGGGTAGCAACCACTTCATCCCGCAGCGGCGAAACTCGCGTTAGGGTTGCTCGTTCGGCTCGCACTTCCAGTTCTGGGGGAGAAAACGGATCGTTGGTGATTCGCACATTAGCGGCCGTCCACCCTTCCGGATAGAAGTTCACCCGTTCGGCTTCAAACCGCACGCGCCGTACTGTTCCCCTCGGCTGCGGCAGTAAGGCTCCTCCACCCCCGCCAATGGTAATCCCTTCAGCGGCGGTGACTCGTTGCGGGGGCTGGTTGGCTAAAATGATGTCGCTTGCCGTTCCCCTGGGAATTGGCGTTGTTGGGCTTTCTGGGGCGGGTAAAGCGAAGTCTGTCCCGGCGGTGGGAATAAAAATCTGACCGCGCGCCTGCTGGATCGTCCCGGTTTCTTGGACAAAGTTATATTCAAAGCGCGATCCAAATAGAACTTGTTCGCCGCTGATTAAAGAGACGTTTCCTTCCGCAACGGCTAGGCGGGTGACGAGGTTGACCTGTAAATCTTCAGAGCGCAGTTCTGCTCCGCGAAACCGCATGAGAACGTTTCCCTGAGCGGTAAAGACTTGTCTTTGCTCGTCAAACTCTTGGCGATCGGCAATCAGTTCGATAATACCGCCCGTACCTGTAGGAAGCGGCGGCACCGGGGGAGTTTCTGACGGAATGGGCGCAGGCGGTGCTGCTTCGGGAATTTCTAGAACTTCTCCGGGTGGTGCTGTTTCGGGAATTTCTAAAACTTCACCGGGCGGAGGTTCTGAGGTTTGAGCAACAGGCTGCTTGAAAATTTCGGCGCTGATGGGTTCAAAGACAATCTCAGATTCCGGCGCACCATCCCACGGGGAATGGCTTTGCGTGGAGATAGCCAAGGGTTCGCCCAATAGGGCGGCGGGACGATCGCTGAGGTTCTGAGGATTGTCAAATCGCTCCGGCGGGGAGGGTACAGGAGCGATCGCGATCGCCTCTTGGACTTCTGAAGCAGGGTCAGGTTGCCCAGAATTGAAAGACTCTAGAGGCGATGGAATTTCGGTTGCAAGCTGAGTAAAGGTCGCCTGTAAAGGAGCTGCATCACTTGCACTCAACTGCGATACGTGATGTACGATCGCAGGTAGCTCCGGCGGTGGAGGAACCGGGTAGGGCATATCTTGGGAGTCAATTCAGTCAAATAAGCAGCCCAGACGGACGAACTTAACCACACTCACAGCAGTAATATTGGGGCGACTGAGGGGTCGCCCTCACGATCGGGTGCGCTCGTCGTGCGTGGTTTTGAATAACCGCGATTTAGTCTAAGTCCCGACGGTTGGGGTTGCGAGCCGGGTCATTGGATAAAAAGCCAAACACGAATATAGCGACAAAGAACAGAACAACGATATTAACAATGATTTTTAATGTCAGCACGGGGATACCTCCTACAGTCGAGCTTTTTTATAATATCCAAAATTGGGTCGAATTTATACGCTTTCGCTGTATCGATCCCCAAATGCTAAGAGACGCTCCTGAAGCGGCAAGCGGCTGGTTGCGTTCGTCTTCCGGGCTAATTTCATTAGGCAGTGCGATCGCCCTTGACTGCGGTTTTCTCCAAAAGGTTCCTCAGTTGTTGCCAGATTCTCGGTTTGAGGGTGTCCCAGAGCAGCCTTTGGGGTCGCGATCGCGATCGCCCCTTCACCCTCCCCGATCGGTTGCTCGCAAAAGTCTTGACAAATTCACCCAGACGATCGGTGCAATCTGGCAGTGAATTGCTTATTCAGTTTTTCACAAGTCAACAGAATTTCTCTAATCTTTCAGGGGTATTTTGACTTGCTATTTGTTAGTCTATGACTCGAACTAAGCCTTTTTTCAAACCTTCGTACACCTTATTAATTAAGGTGCAATCTGCTGGACTTAAGCTTTCTTTGGCTAATAAAGTGGACATCAAAAAACGCTGTTCCTCAGCCGTCATTTGATAAGAGGCTAAAATTCGATTGACTAATTGATCGAGTTGGGAAGCTTTGACAACTCCCCTGCCTGAAGGCGAGGGGATTCTTGGTTCATCGGGATAACTCATGCTACTTGCCCTCCCCAAAATTCACTCTTGTTGTGTCCCACCGCTGTATAACCCCGTTGCAACACAACTTGCGCTGCTGCTATATCTCGATTCGTTTCATAGCCACACTCAGAACACTTATGGACGCGCTCAGATAGGAGTTTCTTTCCGGTATGCGTTTGACATCTAGGACAAGTCTGACTGGTGCCATTAGCATTTACCTTGGTGAAGTATACACCTCGCTTAAAGCACACATGACCCAGAATGCTCAAGAACTGCCCAAACCCGGCATCCAGCGTGTGTTTGCATAACATCCCGGCTGACATCGCTTTCAGGTTCAATTCCTCCGCAAATATCATCCCGGCGCGATTCCGCTTGAGCGGATCGCTTCGCGAATCGCATAACTGATGAGCTATCTTAAAGTGAAAGTCCTTACGGCTGTTTGAGATGTATTCGTGGTGTCTGGCAATTCGATGGCTGAGTTGACGGAACTTCCTAGACCCTTTCTTCTTATGTGAGAGTTGACGTTGCAGCGATTTCAGCTTGCATTGTCCCTCCATCAAGAAGCGAGGTCTTCCTATCAATTGACCATCGGATGTTGCCAAAAAGTGTTCTAGACCTAAATCAATCCCTATGCCATGTCCTGATGGTACAGCTTGAGGAACCTCTACATCCATTGCCACCGAAAGCATCGCGTAGTAACCCGATGCCCGTTTGACAATGCGGATTTGCTTGACTTCAAACCCTTCAGGGATGAGACGGGATAAACGCATCTTCACCCAACCGAGTTTAGGAAGGTTAACTTCCCAGTTTCCCTCAAACTTCCTAACGGTTTCTAAGTTCAACTGCGGAAATACAAAGGAACGCATCCGTTTCTTGAATCTTGGAAACCCATAGCCTCGTTCCCACATGGCGACACATGCGGATTCAAGTTGTCGCAGAACTTGTTGCAGGACATGGGTATGAGGTTCTTTGAGTTCAGGGATTGATTTCTTTGCCTCAGCCAAGGATTTGCACTGAGTATAGAAGGTCGGTCTAGGCGTATCAACTGGAATAATATATTCCTGTTTGATACTGCATGAATTAAGATTGCACTTACGAGAATTAGCCCAGTCCTTCCGTTCTCGCAACGCATAGTTGTAGACCTTGCAGCAAATTTCTAGCCAACGGTCGAAGGTTTGGCGTTGGGCGTCGGTGGGAATGAGTTTGTACTCGTAGGTGAGATTCAACATACAACGATTCTATGACTGTCTGGATCAATGTCTATACGTTGATTCAAAATCTTGACTGAAAACGTCCGATCCAAAAGTCCCCCTCGAAGCGATGCCCTGAGCGTATCGAAGGGGGGGAGGCTTGTACCCAAATTTTTGGTCAAATCTGGATTTAACATAACCACGCAAACTAATCAATCCTTAATTCTTCCTTCCCATTGTGCAAACTTTGTAAGAACTTTACATCCGCAAAAATGCGTTATTTAAAATTCTCTTAAAAATAAAATTCATGTCCGTACAATTTCTGAGAATTTGTAGAGAGTCTCCCTAAATTTACCAATTATCCCAATCGGATGATACAAGTAGACTTCAAAAACGCGACTCAACACTGTAGAAATCGGGCTGTTTAGCAAAAGAACGATCTGCGATCGCCTAAACCTCCAGCTTCGCAGCGTCCCCCTCTACTTAAAAAGACGGCGCAATTCTTGCCAAATTTTACCTAACCAAGTTTCCAGCTTAAACATCAGCCGGTCAAGCGCTTCCAATAACCGTTCTAACGGAGTTTGTACGTACCCTACCGACTTAGCAGGCGTTTCAATCCAATCAGGATTTGCTTCTGGTGCGTGGTTGGTGCGTTTAATCGGCGGGTTTTCTACAGAAGACTGGGCTTGAACTTGGCGAGGGCGTTGAACTGGGGCAACTTCCGTCTGAGTGGGAGTGCTGAGAGGGGACGGAGATGCGGGTTTGCGGGCGAGGGGACGCGACTGCGTAGGGGTGACAAGGGGCGACGGTGGGGGAAGGGGGCGTTTTACTGGGGGAGGCTGCAAGCGCTGGCGAATGGACTGAAAAGAACGGCGCATTAAAGAAGTTTGAGCCGTTTCCGGGGTTGGGGGAGAGGCGGGGGCAGTCGGTAAAGCGGGCGGTGGTGTCGGTGTTGTTTCGGTTAAAGGGAACTGCGGGAAATCCCGGATGGGGGGAGATGAGGTTTCGGTTTCCCCAAATAAATCGCTGAGAGTGAGCCAATTTTCCACTTCCGGGGAGGTGGGTTTGGATAACTCAACGGCGTGGCGCGATCGCTTTTCGGGCGGTAATAGTCCTTGTTGGCGGTTCGTTTGATTATCGCTGGCGGCTTCTAGCCAGTTTTGCGCCTCTTGGTGAGAAAGAGGAGATTGGGGGGTGGGAGAACCAAAGAAATAGTCAACTGCGGCTTGAAGCAACGCTTCTAAGTGGAATCTTTGCGTTTTCGGTTGGGCAGGGGGTGAGGTTCGATCTTGCACGGGGGTTAGGCTATTGGGCGGTTCATCCCACGGATCGTAGAGTAGCGGATCGAACTGCGGGGGAGGTTCCCAAATGACCTCCCGATCGTTCGCTGGGGGAGGGGGTGAGGGGGGCATTTTCTGCAACCCACCGAAAAATCGAGCTTTTACCCAACTTACCAGTTGTTGGGTGCGTTGCCCAAAATGAGGAGAGAGGCGATCGCCAACGCTGCCCCATTCTGCCACAGGTGCGAGTTTTCCCTGCTCGATTTCAACCATTGCCCGATCTAACTGAGTCAAAAACGTATCGGGAAAGGGAAGCGAGGAAGGTTCGCCTCCGGGTTGGGGTGAAGAAGTCGAGAGTAATGTCGATTCGCCGAATAAGTTGAGGGTACTAGCAACAGGTCCTGTTTGCACCCAGTCCATTGCTTGCCAAAACCAACGAACCGGAGGCAGCATCCCCTGGCGTTGGGCTAAACCCCGCAGGCGTAAGGCTTTGCGCTGGGCAAAAGAGCGTTGGCGCTGGTAGCGATAGTAATTGGCAACTTCCCAGATGATGCGCTGGTTGAGTTTGGCTTGTTGTTCGTCGCTGAGGAGATCGAGAATTTGATTTTCGACGTTCACTAAAACCAATTTTTGGTTTTCTAAGAGGCTAGCCACCCCTTGGATGCGGCGAGAAGGGGGCGCTAGTTCTGAGGGGGAGGGATTTGAGGTTAATTCTTGAGCATTCGTGGAGGTTAATTCCCCAGAGGGAGGGGGGACGACAAAATCCCAATATTTCGGTAAGGAAGGAACGACAGAGGCGTCCGATTCTAAGGCGGGAAATTCTAGCGGTTCTTGAGGTACAGTAAAGTCTTTGGCTGTTTGCAGAACCGATTCAATCGGGGTATCGGGGGTAGGGGTTGAGGGTTCTGTTCCGGCTTGCAGGCGCGGTAAGGTTTGCTGCACGGCTTGTTGCAGTTGCTTTCCTGCTAGTTGCGTCGTTTGCAGCAGCAGGTAAATGGGATAGAGGGCGGCTTGGGCAGCCCATTCTGTGGCAACCTTAAGGTGACGCCAAGCGCGATCGCTACGATCCACCAGTCGCAGAGACTGCCGATGGAGAAAATTCAGGAACCTGCTTTGATAGCGACCGCCGGAAGTCATGAGTCTAAGATGTTATGAGTGCAAAAAATGAGTTTTGGTTCGTTCAAAAACTCGTAATTTCCCTGATTCTATCGAAAAGCGGATCGCTTCCAGGACGAAAAACGTGGAAATCTCCAAAATCACCGCCACAATTGAGCAATTACGTCAATTGAGCCAAGTCAATGTCCAAGCGGGTTGGCAAGCCTATTTAGGCAATTTACCTCCCCAGGCGGCAACTACTGCGGCAACTTGGGCAAACTGGAAGTCACTACCGCTCAATACTCGAAATCATATTGCTTGGCCCAAAGGTTCGCAAGTTCTTTGGTTAGGACAGCGTTTGTTGGTTCCGCCAGCGTTGCAGGGATATCCCGTTTCGGGGTTGATGTTGCGGCTTGGGTTAACGTGGTGGTCGGAATTTACCCAAGTTTATGTTAACGGTCAACTCGTTCAGGAAGGCGATTTGTTTGATAGTTCGACGCGGATCTTACTGAGTCAGGGGGTAAGTGCGGGGGAATGTTTTGATGTGGCCTTGCGTTTAGTCAGTCCCGGACATGATGATGGGGCGTTAGTGCGATCGCAATGTCTCTATGAATCCCCGACAGGTATCGATCCGGGGTTTGTCGCTGATGAATTAACCGTTCTCCTCCAGTATCTCCAAACCTTTGCCCCGGAACAACTACCCCAATTCTCAGAGGTTCTCGATCGTCTTAGCCTAGCAAGGGTTGGCGATCGCGCTGAGTTCCTGCAAGCGTTAGAAAACCTCCGCCAAACCCTGATTCAAGCGAATTGGAACATCGGAGAAAACGGCAAACTTCCCAATCTTGCGCTACTCGGTCACGCTCATTTAGACTTAGCGTGGTTGTGGCCCGTTGCCGAAACTTGGGATGCTGCCCTGCGAACCTTTAACTCAGTAATTAAGCTGCAAAAAGAGTTCCCCAAGCTCACCTTCTGTCATTCTACTCCCGCCCTTTATGACTGGATTGAACAACATCGCCCCGATCTGTTTCAGACCATCCAAAATTTGATTCAAGCCGGAAATTGGGAAGTTGTAGGTGGCTTATGGGTAGAACCCGAACTTAATACCCTCAGCGGTGAATCTCTGGCGCGTCAAGTTCTCTACGGTCAACACTATTGTCTAACAAAGTTTGGACAGGCGAGTAAAATAGCATGGCTACCCGATAGCTTTGGGTTTTGCTGGCAACTTCCCCAAATTCTTAAACTCGGACAAATTGAGTATTTTGTCACCCAAAAATTGCGTTGGAACGATACTACCCAATTTCCCCATCAAGTCTTTTGGTGGCGTTCTCCAGAAGGTTCCCAAATCCTCAGTTTAATGTCCGCTCCCATCGGTGAAGGCATCGATCCCGTTAAAATGGGAAATTATGCCGTAGAGTGGCAAAATCAAACCCAGTTGAAGGATGCACTGTGGTTATTTGGCGTAGGCGATCGCGGCGGCGGCCCCACTCGCGATATGTTAGAAATTGCCCAACGCTGGCAAACCTCACCTTTCTTCCCTAAAACCCATTTCGCCACAGCCGAACAATACCTAGAAACGCTGACAAAAACCCCTGGAGAGTTTCCCGTCTGGCAGGATGAGTTATATCTAGAATTTCATCGCGGCTGCTATACCTCTCATGCCGATCAAAAACAGTTTAATCGCAATTGCGAGAAAGCTTTATATCAGGCTGAACTTTGGTCTTCTATTGCAACGCTGATTTTAGGTCAAACTTATCCCAAGTCAGCGATTAAACAAGCTTGGAAAACGGTACTTTTCAACCAATTTCACGATATTTTACCCGGTTCTGCAATTCTCGAAGTCTATCAAGAAGCTAACCCCCAATGGCAAGCCGCCTTAACAGCAGCCCATCAAATTCTAGAACAAGCACTGAGCGCGATCGCCTCTAGTATTTCTGCTTCTGAACCTCCCCACCCACAAGCTCAACCTCTCGTTATCTTCAATTCGCTGAACTGGCGACGTTCTGAGGTTGTAGCACTTCCTATTACTGAGTCAGCTATTACTCAAATTTACGATAGCAACGGTCAAAAATGCGCGACTCAACTGTTAGGCGAAAAATGCCTACTCTTCGCTGAAAATATCCCGGCAATTGGCTACCAGCTATTTTGGATGAGTTTTGGCGATCGCCCTCATCTCCCGATCAACCCAAATTCTGAATATATCCTAGAAAATCAGTTTATTTCAGTCCAAATCGATCCAAACACGGGCGAAATAACCCAAATTTTTGATAAGCAGCAACAGCGAGAACTCCTCAAAGGTGCGGGAAATCAACTGCAATTTTTCCAAGATAGCGAACAATACTGGGATGCTTGGAATATCAACCCCAACTATGAAGAATACTCATTACCCTCAGCCGAACTCAAATCCATTCAATGGCTAGCTAAAGGCGAGATTTATCAAAGTATTCGGGTTATCCTTCAATTTGGCAACTCTGAATTTACCCAAGACTATATCTTAGAGAGTCATTCCCCGATTTTAAAGATCGCCACGCAAGTCAATTGGCAAGAAGAACATATTTTGGTTAAAGCCGCCTTTCCCCTAAACTTAGAGGCTGACTTTGTAACCTGTGAAATGCCCTTTGGTGCAATTCAACGCACCACCCACCCGCAAACACCCGCCGAAAAAGCAAAATGGGAGGTTCCCCTCCTAAACTGGGTGGACATTACCGATAATTCTCAAAGCTTTGGGGTTAGCTTGCTCAATGATGGCAAATATGGCTGCGATCTTCAACGCGATCGCCTGCGCTTAACCCTGCTGAGAAGTCCGCGCTGGCCCGATCCAGAGTGCGATCGCGGCTATCATCAATTTACCTACGCAATTTATCCTCATGCAGGCAGTTGGGAAACCGCCGAAACCGTTAGACGCGGATATGAGCTAAACTGTCCCCTGCAAGCTCAATCCTTACCCCGCCTCACATCCCCCTCAAATCCCCCTCTACCCCCCATTCATCAGTTTCTAGAGGTGGGGGCTGATAACCTAGTTTTAACCGCCTTCAAGCCCTCAGAAACCGATGCAAATTGCTGGATTCTGCGCTGTTACGAATGTCAGGGTCAACCTAGCGTACTCCAACTTCAGACTAGCTTGCCACTAGTCGAGACTCAAGCCGTCGATCTTCTAGAGCAACCCCTCACTTCCCAAGCGCATCATCAAGTTAAGCCTTGGCAAATTGCAACGTGGGCGCTGCAAGCTGAAGGCCTCTCACTCCCTTAAACTGGGTATCGTACCCTTTTCTACGAGGGGGCTAACCCCAGGGGTACGATGCTCTAGTCTTCGTGATCTTCAAACGGATCGCTTAACTGTTTCGACGGGGGCCCAAATGCGGTATAGATAGACAAGGCTGTAATCGCCATCAGGAAGACTGCGATCGAAATATTAAGAACAGTTGCGGTTTCCATGCGCTAAACCAATTATTAAATCCTATTCCTCTATAATATTACGAAAAATTACAAAATCTCAGTTAATCCAGATTACAGGTGACTTATGTCTCAAAGAACGTGGTTAGGCGATGTCCTCAGACCCTTAAACGCAGAATCCGGTAAAGTTGCTCCGGGTTGGGGAACCACTCCCTTAATGGCAGTGTTCATGGTGCTATTTTTCGTCTTCCTGCTGATCATTCTGCAAATCTACAACTCCTCGCTGCTCCTCAACAGCTTTGACGTAGATTGGAAAAGCCTAGCCCAATAAGTCCGTTTTTCCCTTAGCCTCATCCCCACCCTCTCTAGGGGGGGATTTTTTAGTGCAAAGTGCTGAGTGCTGAGTGCTGAGTCAGTTCCGAGTTCTGAGTTCTGAGTGGGGAATAAGAGGGTGGGGAGATGGGGGGATGGGGAGATGGGGGGAAAATGAGTGCTAAGTTCTGAATAGGTATCTAGAACAATAGCTGATTTACCTTGATTCTCTCCATTTTTAAGTGCTGAGTGCTGAGTGCTAAGTCAGTTCCGAGTTCCGAGTTCCGAGTTTTGAGTTCTGAGTTCTGATAAGTCTGGAAGTAAGTCAGAATTAACCCCGAATTCCTCTTATTCCCCAACCCCCAACTCCCAACTCCCAATTCCCTTATTCCCCAACCCCCAACTCCCAACTCCCAATTCCCTTATTCCCCAACCCCCAACTCCCAATTCCCTTATTCCCCAACCCTTAACTCCCAACTCCCAATTCCCCTCTTCCCCAACCCCCAACTCCCAACTCCCAATTCCCCTCTTCCCCCGAATTCTTCAACTAGCGCTATGCTGAGAACTGAGTTGAGCTAATGGACTGGAGAAAGCCAAGTGAATATCTTTGGTGTTGGTTTACCGGAAATGCTAGTCATTTTTGTGGTGGCGCTGTTGATTTTTGGGCCGAAGAAGTTGCCAGAAATTGGTCAAAGCGTGGCTAAAACTCTGAAAAGCTTTAAAAAGGCCTCTGAAGAGTTTGAGGCTGAGTTTAAGCGAGAAGCCGAACAACTTGAGAATTCTATTCAGTCTAAGCCGCTAGCATCTGGGGAAACCAAAACGGAGAAGAAGGTTGAGGTAGAACCTCAAGGGGCTTCAGAAAATGGTGTGGTGAGTGCTTCTGAACAGGGATAAATGTCACAGGCAGCAGACTTACCCGCTTTAGTAATTCCTCAGTTAATTGTTGGCTTGGGGAACCCTGGCGCAAAATACGAACGGACGCGCCACAATATTGGCTTTGATGTGGTGGATGCTTTAGCTAAAACCTGGCAGATTTCGCTGGCTGAAAATAAGCGGTTTCAGGGGATCTTTGGGGAAGGTTTAGGCCCGAAGGATAAGATTCGCTTGCTTAAACCGTTGACTTATATGAATCTTTCGGGGCAGGCAATTCGCGCTGTGGTGGATTGGTATAAGCTACCCCCAACGTCGGTTTTGATTGTTTATGACGATATGGATCTGCCAGTCGGTCGAATTCGCTTGCGGCTTTCGGGTTCGGCTGGCGGTCATAATGGGATGAAAAGCGCGATCGCACATTTGGGGACGCAGGATTTTCCCCGTTTGCGGGTGGGAATTGGCAGCCCTAAAGCGGCTAGCGCATCTGTTAAGGAGTCGGATACGGTTTCGTTTGTTCTGGGTAAATTTTCCCCTGAAGAGCAGAAATTGATGCCAGAGGTGATACAAGGTGCGATCGCCGCTACGGAGGTCAGTCTCAAGCAAGGTGTAGAAAAGGCAATGAGTCTCTACAATGGTCGAAATGTTGCGGAGTAGCCAGGTGAGTTCTAAACCTTTACCGACAACAACCGCTTACGTTCGCGTGCTGCGTCAGTCGTGGCAGCACGGCAAAATTGAAGGAGAAGTCACCGCTAATGATTATCAGTGGGAATTTCAATGGAACTTTCGAGGGGGGAAGCTTTCCGTTAGACCTTCCCTCGGACGCGCGTTAATTCAAGAGCCGCTAGGACGCTTTTTAGAACAGCGAGATTACCAGCTAGAACCTGGGGGCGATTATTCGTTTACCATTCGCGCTCAACTTTGATCGGAGAGGGGGAAGTTGAAAAAGACGCTGAAAATAAGTTCCCCCATCCAAACTAGCCTTTAGCAAAATGAGGGGCTTGCGTTCTGAAGGCGTCGTAGCCTCTACGGTAAAAACAGTTATCCGATTGAGGCTGTTTGCCGCACTTGGCATCGTTCCAGCCTTGTTGTTCAAACGCATAAAAGCCTTCTTCGTGAAAGTAGGGATCGCCGTAGTAAACATCGCGATCGCAGTCACTGACAAATGCTTGCATTTACTCTAGTCCTCTCATCCACACCCAAAGTTTACCAGGATGTTTTAATTTGCCAAGAGGGGTCTAGACCAGACTTGTGACTGGTTATTTTTGGTAAATTAACCTCGCAAGGTATCGTAATGTCGAACGATGGCTTTTCTGTCTTCAGTCGGATCTGTCGGCTTTCAGACTTAGATAATATCGTCGCATTTGAGTAAAAACGGCTACAGGAGATCGCCCATGTTGGAGTTATATCAATTTGAGATGTCGCAATACTCTGAGAAAGTGCGGCTCATGTTGGACTATAAGGGACTGGCTTACCGCAAAATCGAAGTCACCCCAGGGATTGGTCAAATTGATGTGTATCGCTTATCGGGTCAGCGACAAGTCCCCGTTCTCAAAGATGGCACTACGGTCATTGCTGACTCAACGGCGATCGCATTTTACCTCGATCGCCAATATCCCGATCGCCCTTTGATCCCCACAGAACCCTACCCGCGCGGACTGTGCTTAATGATGGAAGAGTGGGCCGATGAATCGATTGGGGTGAAAAGTCGTAAGGCGTTGTTTGGTGGTTTGAGTCAAGACCAAAACTTCCGCACGGCCGTTTTACCAACTTCTACCCCCGATATTGTTAAAACCATTGTTGGCTCGGTACCCAGCGATATCCTCAAGATGTTGGGGTTTGGCGTGGGTGCGAGTCCGGATGAAGTGAAGGCGGCTCAAGATGCGCTCCGACAAGATTTAGAAGCCTTAAGCTTGATCTTGCTGGATAAGCCTTACCTGGTGGGCGATCGCCCGACGCTGGCCGATTTTGCGGTTGCGGGTTTGAGCATCCTGATTAAATTCCCTTCAGGCCCTTACCTCGATATCCCAGATAACCTCAAAGGAAAAGGCATTCCCGGTCTTGCAGATAACCCGCTTTACGATAGCTTCTTTAACTGGCGCGATCGCCTCTATGCAGACTATCGTCAAGCCTCCTCCACTGCAACCCGCACCAGTTCTAGCGCTGATGCTCCGACTTCCATCCAAATCGACTAGTCTGGCGAGTTAGCACTCTCAACGGTTTGAGGACTTACGAGAACCTATTCCTCTCCAGGGATTCGCGTGAGTCCTTTTCTTCTTAGCGTTCACTCAGCACCAATTTAATGATTGAAAACTTAAGTCAGTGGGACTGTTTGCTTAAAAATTTAGGAACTTGGGAAGGTTCATTTACCCAATTTTCTCCGGCGGGAGAACTCATTGAAGATACCCCTTCGGTCGTTACCCTAGAAGGTCTAAACCAAAATCAAACGATTCGCCAAACCATTACCCGCTTTCCCCGCGATCGCGACAAACAAGAGTCTGTTTTAGAATACAGTTCTCTCGGTCGAGGAGTCCTATTTTGCTCAACAGGTGCTTTTTCCCAAGGCTCAACCCAGTGGGGACCGTTTTCCGAATTTGGCGCGGAGTTGGGATTGATTGCAGATAACCGTCGCCTGCGCCTGGTACAACTTTACAACCGCGAGGCACAACTCGATCGGCTGACGTTGATTCGCGAAACGCGCCAAGGCACTCAACCCACTCCTAGCCCAGAGCTAACGGTAGACCAGCTTAAGGGAGTTTGGCAAGGGGAAGCTGTGACGGTGTATCCCGATTGGCGATCGCCCCTATCCTATCCCACTCATTTACGCTTGCAACAACTCGATTCCCATCGTCTAGTTCAACAACTCAGCTTTGGGGAAACCACCCTCACCTCAATCACTTCTACGGCTACGATTGAACCCCATCGCCTGCTATTCGAGCAAAGCGAACCCAAGCTCCAGGTGTTATTTTTACCCAATGGGGTTTCTTCTACCTGTCCTTTATCCATTCAACCCGGTCAACCCTTCTTTTTAGAAGTGGGGTGGTTAATTTCTGCCAACTCTCGCCAGCGCCTCATCCGCCACTATAACGAAAAAGGAGAATGGGTAAGCCTCACCTTGGTGACGGAACATCGCTCAAAAAATCGAGCAACGGCGCTGTAAAGCTTGCTGCAATAAAGGCTGGTATTCTTCATCGCTGACGGTATACGCCCCAAATCGATCGAGGTGGGGATTGGACAGTTGAGCATCAAACACCAGAAAATCTCGCTCGCGCAATCGTTCCACTAACTTGACCATTGCGACTTTTGAACCATCGGGAATCCGAAAAAACATCGATTCCCCAATAAATGCCCCACCAATGGCAATGCCTAAAATTCCCCCCGCAAGGGTATCGCCTTGCCAGGTTTCAAAACTGTAGGCCCATCCAGTTTGATACAGGGCGTAATAAACTTCTTTTAAAGCAGGCGAGATCCAAGTGCTTTCGCGATCGGCGCACCCTTCAACAACCGCCCTAAAATCCCGATTCACTGCGATGCTGAAGCGATTTTGATTGAGAACGCGCTGTAAAGATTTGGGGTAGCGGAAGCGCTCGTCTAGGGGAATTAAGGCTCGCGATCGGCTCGTATACCAGGCTAGCGTCTCGTCAAAATCGCTGGCCATTAAAAAATAGCCCTGAGCATACTGCTCAATGATGGATAAAACATCAATCTGCATAGACAACGCATTGTCCGCTGAAGAAGAGTGGGATGGGACTCGAAGCGATTTTATCCTCACTGAACGCCGAGCGCGCGCAACAACTCGCTTGCAGTCAGGGGTCCATCGTCATTTAGCATGGTTAAACGAGTGCTTTCACTGGAGATTGTCCGATGACTGAACCCATTCAACCGATTACCCTACCGCCTGCTACTGAACCGCAGCAAGAGGGCCAATGGTTGCAAGCTGCCCTCCATCGCTGGTTAGATCGAGAATTTATTCCAGAACCCGTTAACCAACGCATTGCCCAACGTGCCGCCCAAGTCTTTGTTCGACAACGCATGGAAGGCGAAAATGACTTAGGGGCATTGGTTATTGCAATTGTCACTGAGATGCAGGCGTTTGACTTCTCTAAGAGTTTTTATAGCGAATTTGCGATCGCCAATGCAGTCAGCGACCTGTTATTGGATAGTCTGGGGATTGACCGTTGCTGCGGTCAATAAACCCCGCCCCCACTACCAACTTGACTTAACGACACCGGGTAGCAAGCCCTCGTGAGCCATTTCGCGCAGAACGTGACGCGAAACTCCAAAATCGCGATAGTATCCTCTCGAACGCCCTGTTACCCAACAACGGTTCCGCAAGCGGGTTGGCGCGCTATTGCGAGGGAGTTGTTGGATTTGACGATGGATTTCGAGTTTTTCTTGTTGAGTTTCAGCTTGAGCAAACTGCTCTTTGAGTTCTTGCCGTTTGTCAATATACTTATCAACGAGATGCTGACGGCGTTTTTCGCGCTCGATCATGCTCTTTTTAGCCATGAATCTTCGACTTACTCTTGTTTAAAGACACCATTTTCCATCATAGCAGTCTTCTCAAACAGAGTTAACTTTCTTTGTCTCAGCAGGGGCTAACTCAGCAGAAGGACACAAATCGGCTAAATCGCAAACAGCGCATTCCGGTTTGCGGGCTTTGCAGACTGCCCGACCGTGGTAGATTAAGCGAATAGACCAGTTTTCCCAATCGGGTTGGGGTAACAGGCGGATCAAATCTCGTTCAATCCGAACCGGATCGGTTTGCTCCGTTAACCCCAAACGCTGGCTCAATCGCTTAACGTGAGTATCCACCGTCACGCCTTGGTTAATGCCGTAGGCGTGGGCTAAAACCACGTTAGCGGTTTTGCGAGCAACCCCAGGCAGGGTTAACAATTGTTCCATGCGCTTCGGCACCTTGCCCGCGTACTCCGTCGCCAGAGTCCGGCAAGCCGCCTGAATATTCTTCGCCTTGTTCCGATAAAATCCCGTAGAGCGAACTAAACGCTCTAAATCTTCGAGGTCGGCACCCGCCAGCGCCGCCGCATCAGGATAACGGGCAAATAAAGCCGGGGTGACTTGATTGACCCGTTCGTCGGTACATTGGGCCGAAAGAATTGTTGCAACTAAAAGCTGTACGGGCGTCTCGTAATTTAAAGTACAGCAAGCATCAGGATATAAACGCTTGAGCCGAATTAAAATCTCAAGCGCCCGTTGTTGTTTCGCGGCCCATTGACGCGTAATACTCATTCAACGTTCTTATTGAAAGAACTGCTGAAAAAATTCAAGCTGGGCTGTATCTCGGACAATCAGGAAGACACCCAAGCCCAGTAACAGCATCAATCCCGTTTGCATAACGCCATCTTGAATCTTTGAGGGCAGCGGTTTGCCTCGCAGACCTTCAATTAATAGAAACGCTAACTGACCGCCGTCTAAAGCGGGTAGGGGTAAAATATTCAGAATTGCCAGGTTAACGCTAATAATCGCCGCAAATAGGAGCAGATTAGCCGAGTCATTTTGAGCAAATTTTGCCCCTTCTTCCACAATTCTCACCGGGCCGCCAACTTGTCCGGCGACGGATTGGAAGTTGGTGACAAGCTGGGCAAACCCTTGGGCCGTTCGCACCACAATATTTTGAAAGCGGTCAGCCGCTAAACCCAAAACCTCAAAAGGATTGCTGGGTCTGCGATAAATCGGCGTCCCATTGGGAAACAGTTGAACCCCAATCCGACCTTTACCATCTGCACCCGCTTCCGGGATCACTTGCACGGACAAGCGCTGGCTATTGCGTTCTAGGGTTAACTCTAGGGGTTGGTTCGGATTCGACTGAATTCTTTCCTGTAGGAGTGGAATTGAGTCAGGGTTTGCATCCAGCGTTTGACCTTCAATCGCCAGAACGACATCCCCAGCTTGAATGCCTGCTTGGGCGGCGGGGGAGGTTTCTGCGAGAACTTCTGGAATTAAAACACCCGGTTGATAGTTAATATTTTCCGGAACGCCTTGCAGACCGATTAAGGCGACTAAAACAATATAAGCAAAAACTAGATTGGCGATGACGCCCGCGCTAATTACAATGGCCCGGTCGAGAATGGGGCGATTTCGCAGGAGATTGGGATCGTCGGGAGGAATGGGGCTATCGGGGTCGTCGTCGGGAAATCCCACAAATCCGCCCAAGGGAAAAGCACGGATGGCGTATTCCGTTTCTGACCCTTGATATTTCCACAAGATGGGCCCAAAACCGAGAGAGAAACGGTTGGCGTAAATTCCTTGAAGCCGAGCGGCTAGAAAGTGACCCAGTTCGTGAACTAGGATTAGCACTGCTAGCACCGCGATCGCTGCCAAAACGGACATAGAGGTATTTGTTGCAGTTTAGTTACATACTGTTTCAATATAGAACGCTTTGCGATGCTCCAGCCACTCTTGCGGCTCCTTCTCAAGAGAGAAGATGCGATCGCAGGAGGTGCGAGGATCGACCGCAACACCCCCTACTTCTAGCTTTTGAGACGTTTTAGCTTTATTCTTGAGGCGGTTTTTTTCGCTTCAAGGGTTTGGGCAGCGGGGCGTCTCGCCGTTGGGGTGCGGGGGTGCTAGCAGACGCAGACCGATCCCCAGGTCGCGTCGGACGTTGACTGCGGGGTTTACCGCCTCCGCCTTTACCGCCGCGCTTAAACGGCGGCTTCTTCCGACGTTTGGAGGGCAACTGAGCGACAGAGGTTCCCTCTTGAATGACCAGACGATCCCCTTGGCGTTGGACGTGCAAATCCCAGAAGTAACCGATCGGTCGGCCTTCTAGTCCGCCTTTGAGTTTGAGTTTAAACGACTTCGGGCGATCGCCAGTTTTACGTGGGGCTTGTCGAATTTTAACGACGAGTTCTTCTTTCTCTTGCGAGTAAAAAATCGCTTCCCCCCGAATCGAGAAATAACCATCCTCTAGTCGGGGTTGTTCTACCGTCGTTTCCACCTCAGACACGGGAGGACTCGATAGGTTCTCCGGTTCCCACACGCCAACAATTTGCATGTGAAGATTGTCTTCTTGTTCGCGGGTTCGGGGATACACTACCCAGAGATGTTCTTGTTCGAGGTCAATATGTTTTCGCACTAAACTCATGACCCGACCGAGAAGAACCGCATTAATCTCTGTTCCATCGGAAGCGAGCAGGGTACCTTGGGTAAACTGATCGGCTAGAGGCGTATATTTGCCTCGAACTAAACCAATTGCCCGATACTGTAACGGTTCGCTAGGGGGTGGAATCGGATGAGGACGCAAGGACGTTGAATCTGGGTCATCTGCTGAAGTCTCGTCAGGAGAAAGGTCTGCTGAAGCGTCTTCAGGAGAAGTAGCCGATTCGGTTTCAGGTTCAGACGCAACCGATGAGATGGACTCGTCTTGGGGAGAATTCCCCTTGGGGTCTAGCGTGTCAGTTGGCTGAGACGTAGGATCTTGATTGGGCTGGGATATTGGATCGGGAGAGGAACTCATAAGCTTGAATTCAAGCGGCCAGCAAGATTGCATTAGTTCAGCTATTTTACTGAATGCAACTTCATTGCGGATTAATCCGCAACTTTTGTTGTAATTTTCCCCATTGAAACTCGAATCGGAGTCAGTTGTCGAGGACAGACCGCTAAAATAACATCATTAGCGTTCAAGGCAAGTGGGTGACGCAAAAACGCGATCGCACGTTAGTTAACATTATTCTGATTCTGGCTGTCGTTGCCCTGATTGGGGTATCGATGATCCCTCTATTTGGCAGCGCCTTTAGTCAAAGGCGAACCGCCCAAACGACGCCCTCGCCAACTCAAGTGGCAAATCCCGAACTCGATCCGGCCAAGCGAGCCGAACTCGAAGCCCAAGCACGCGGTTATGAATTAGTGCTTCAGCGGGAACCCGAAAATCAAGCGGCTTTGCGCGGACTGCTAGAAGCCAGATTGCAACTAGTTGATATTCCGGGTACCATTCCGCCCTTAGAAAAACTGGCAGAACTCAATCCCGACCAAACCAATTATGCCGTTTTATTAGCTCAAGCCAAACAGTATGCAGGCGACCGAGAAGGCGCTGCCACCGTTTATCGGCAAATTCTGGCTTCCAAACCCGGAGACCTCAACGCCCTGCAAGGATTTGTAGACTTGCAGTTGCAACAAAATCGACCCGAAGCAGCCATTGGCTTGCTGCAAGAAACCTTAGCCACAGCTCCCCAAGCCAACCAAATTCAACCCGGAAGCGTGGATACCCTTTCCGTTAAACTCTTATTAGGGCGAGTTTATGCCGCCCAAGAGCGTTATGATGAAGCGATCGCCATTTACGATCGCGCTATCGAAGACGATCGAGCAGATTTCCGTCCGGTTTTAGGTAAAGCGATTATCCTCAAAACCCAAGGAAACAACGACCAAGCTAAACCTCTGTTTGAAAGTGCTGCATCGCTAGCTCCAGCCCAGTACCGAGACCAAATTCAACAACTCGCCACTGCGGAGAACCCTCTAGAACCCCAGGCTCCACAAACCGTTCCCGCACCGAGTCCTGATGAAGCACCTCAATCGGAGTAAGTAGAACAGATTGCCGTTAGGGTTTTGGTGAAAACAACCCAATCCCTAGCTAGCCCCCGAAAACACCGATGTCAGAGATCGCTAAATTGAGTCAATCTAGAGCTAAACAATCCTGTAGTATTTACAGATTTGCAGTACGGGTGCAATACCAACCGATGTTGTTTTTATTCACCATGCGGGAGCAGCAGTGAAACCGGGCAGTTCCATTTCTCTCCCAACTGGGGAATATTTACCGCAGAAAAACGCGTGGCAATGGGTACTCCTAGGCGCAATTTTGCCAATTTCCTGGAGTCCTGCTGCGATCGCCGTTCCTCCCCCTTTAACTTGGAATGTTGCCGCAGCTAGCGACAGCAACCCCATTCTTTTAGGACAGCCCTGTACCAATCCTTATATTGTTGCCATTCCGACCCACAATTTTCAACTTCTCGATCGCGTTCAGCGACAAGTGCCCTCTGCCTTTATCACTGATTCGCGGTTGGGGCATTACATCCTAGCAGGCGCTTTTACCCATCGACTCCTAGCAGAAAGCTTAAACATGCAACTTCGCCACCTCGGATTTAACGCCAGGGTGGTTTACAAACCCATTCCTTGTCAGGCAGCTCGCGAGTAAACTCGGATCGGAAAGTGTGGTAGCAATTTCTTGCAAGTTGCTCCATCTCCCTCAAAACCGAATTGACATTGAGGTTTTACCTCTGAGGAGAGTCCCCCGTGAAACAGATATTGCCCCTCGTCCCTCTCCTGTTCTGCGTCAGTGCGCTGTGCCATCAAAGTCGTGCGGATGAAGTCAAAAGCGTACAAGTCCGCGTGCATCGCTGGTTAGAAGTCACTCAACTCGCAGGAACCGTTACCTATCAAGCTCCCCAGCAATCCTCAGAACCCGCCCGCAAAGGGATGCGACTGCAATCAGTCGGCGATACCCTGAGAACTGGGAATGGGTCTAGCGCCGTTTTGCAAGTCGATACCGACATTGGCACCGTCAATATTTCGGCGAATACCACCGTGCGCGTCCAGCAACTGCAACTGATGCCCGATGGGGGCCGAGTCACTCGCCTGCAAGTGACGGGCGGACAAGCCCGCTTCCGCGTCCGCAGATTTAACCATCCCGGTTCGAGTCTAGAAATTGAAACGCCCGCCGGATCGAGCGCCGTGCGCGGTACCGAATTTGGGGTCAGCGTTCATCCCGATGGGAAAACCGGCATTGCTACCCGCGAAGGCCGAATTTTAGTCGAAGCCCAAAATCAATCTTTGCTGGTGGAGGCCGGTCAAGAAGTGCTGCTCATCCCCGGCTTACCGCCTCCGGGAGAACCGAAGCCTTTAACCCCCTTACCCCAGTTTAATTTGCGACTGCTCTCAGCCCTTGACGACCAAACCGTCAGAATTGTCGCCCAAGTAGACCCGCTGAATTTAGTTAAAATTGCGGGCTTGCCCCAAATTCTGACCCACGATGGGCAGATTGATGTCATCGTTCCCCTACCGCCCGACCGTCGCATTCAGGTGATTGCGATCGCTCCCATAGGATTACAGCAAGTGTATGAACTGGCCGTTCCTTAAAACCGATCTTCAACGTTCCCGCAAACGCAAGCCCAATCTGGTTTGGATTTTACCGTGTTTGCCGGGAGCGATCGCCGCCGTTGTGGTTGCAGGTTTATTTCAGATTGGCGTTTGGAGACCCCTCGAACAGATTGCCTATACCGCTTTATTTCGCCTGCGAGGCCCGATTGCATGGGATGACCGGGTGGTGGTCATTGCCATTGACGAACCCAGCCTGAAAGCCATCGGTCGCTTTCCTTGGTCGCGCCAGCAATACGTCCGCCTGATTGAAACCCTCACGCCCGCTCAACCCAGCGCGATCGTGATGGACTTATTATTTCCCGAAAGCACCCCCGATGATGGGGCGCTAGCCGAGGCAATGGCAGAGCAAGGTCAGGTGATTTTAGCGCAATCCTGGGATGATACGGGGGCCCCGTTGCGACCCAATGCGACACTCCGGCAAGGCGCGATCGCCACCGGCCACGTCCTCAAGCGAGAAGATGCAGATGGCATTGCCCGTAAGGTGCAGTCCCACATTCAAGGCGTACCGGCCCTGGGCGTGGTGGCGGCTCAAGTTCACTCCCTCGTTCAAGAACCCGTTCAGTTTCCTACAGCGGAGACGCCCCTGTGGGTCAATTGGCCCGGCCCCGTTGACCAAATCCAACGCTATTCGTTTATTGAGACCATCCAAGGGCGAGTGCCCCTAGAGAACTTTCAAAACAAAATTGTCTTAGTTGGGGCAACCGCAGCCACCCTCGACTCGCTGACGACCCCCTACAATCGCAATCCCCCGGCCAATGGCGTGTATCTGCAAGCGGCGATTATTAATAACCTATTGCGGAATAACTTTTTACACAAACAGTCGGATCGCTGGTTGAGCCTGATTTTGCTCCTCGGCGGCCCCGGTTTGAGTTATGTTTTAGTCAAGACGCTCGATCGCTATAGACAAAGCAATCCTTCTCCTTTTCAAGCGTCTCTGGCGCTCTATTTCATCTTGCCGCAACTGGTTTGGGGAGTCCTGAGTTTAACCTGTTTCCATTGGGGCTATTGGCCGTTGGTGGCCTCCCCCATCGCCTTGTTTACGATCACAGGCGGCGCAGTCATTGTTGCCGATCAATTCAAAACCAATGCTTTGCTCGCCAAAAGTGAAGAGCGCTATGCTTTAGCGGTATCGGGTTCTAATGAGGGATTATGGGATTGGGACCTCGACGCCCAGAAAATCTATTTAGCCCCGCGCTGGAAGTCTCTGTTAGGCTTTGCTGAAAACGAAATTGAGGATGTGCCGGAAGCTTGGTTAGATCGCGTGCATCCAGAAGACCGCGATCGCCTCCTCAATGATATCTGCAACCATCGTCTGGGCATTACCCCCCATTTAGAAAACGAACATCGGCTTTTACACAAAGATGGCAGCTATCGCTGGATGCTGTGTCGCGGTTTAGCCGTGCGCGATGCTCATCAGCGCGCCTACCGCATGGCCGGATCGCAAACTGATATTACCGAACGCAAGTGGGCTGAAGAACAACTCCGCTATCAGGCCTATCACGATACCTTAACGAACTTACCCAACCGCGCTTTTTTTATCGATCGCCTCTGCCAAGCGCTTAAGCGGGTTCAACAGAATCCCGATGCAGTTTTTGCCGTGCTGTTTCTCGACCTCGACCGCTTTAAGCTAATTAATGATGGTTTGGGACATACGGTAGGCGATCAGTTGCTGGTGGCGATCGCCCAGCGCTTGCAGAGTTGTTTGCGCCCTGGCGATATTGTGGCTCGCTTGGGGGGCGATGAGTTCACGATTTTGCTGCAACAGATGCACGATATCAGCGATGCCACGCGGGTGAGCGAGCGGATTCAAGAGGCGATCGCGCTCCCGTTTTATTTAGGAACTCACGAAGTCTTTACGACAAGCAGTATTGGGATTGTTCTGAGTACCATCGGTTATCAAAAACCTGAAGATTTACTGCGCGATGCAGATACGGCGATGTATCGCGCCAAAGCCAGGGGTAAATCTTGTTCGCAAATCTTTGATAAATCCATGCACGCCCATGTTATGGCTCAATTGCAACTGGAAAATGACTTGCGACAGGCAATTAACGATCGCGCATTCCAGGTTTACTATCAACCGATTGTTGCTCTAAAAAATGGTCAAATTAGCGGTTTTGAAGCCCTGGTGCGGTGGCCCCATGCCGAGCGCGGGATGATTTCTCCCGCAGAATTTATTCCCCTGGCTGAAGAAACCGGGTTAATTATTGCTTTGGGGTGGTGGGTGCTGCATGAATCTTGCCGTCAATTAAGCAGTTGGAAAAAACGCCTGCCTCACACTCGCGATTTAATCATGAGTGTGAATTTATCGGGGGTTCAATTCGTTCAACCCAACTTAATTGAAAGAGTTGAACGCATTTTGCGCGAGACTGAATTATCAGGAAGCAATCTCAAGTTAGAAATTACCGAAAGCGTGGTAATGATTAATGGCGAGTCGGCGGTTTCTTTGCTCGATCAACTCAAAGCGTTAGAGATTAAACTGGCAATTGATGATTTTGGAACGGGATATTCTTCCTTTGGACGGTTGCACCGTTTACCCATTCATACTTTAAAAATAGATCGGTCGTTTGTGAGTCGCATGGACGATCCGCAAAGCTCTGAAGGCTGGGGGATCGTTAAAACCATCGTCTCGTTAGCGCATTATTTAGGTTTAGATATTGTTGCAGAAGGCGTAGAAAATCAAGAACAGCTCGCTCAGCTTAAAGCAATGGGTTGCGAGTATGGGCAAGGTTACTTTTTTTCTAGGCCTGTCGATGCGATCGCGGCTGAAGCATTACTCACCCATACCCCTCATTGGATAGACCCCAGTCTCTCATCCGCCTCCTAAATCTCTATCCTAAGAGTTGAGTTCCTCCTGATAACCTGAGTCGCCAGGGGGAAGAATCGCCAGACCGTTCTTTCCTATTCTAAAACTTAGAAATATTTAAGGTTTTAGGGGATCGGACGTGTTAAAGTCATTGATAAATTTATTTTCTTCAGCAAAACCCGTTTCTCTGAGTTGGGAAAAAACGTTACAGCCGGTTTGCTTATTTCTCTCTTTCAGTATCACCTTTGGCAGCTTGGCTTTTAGCGCAGCTTCTGCAAGATCTCCAGAAGAGCGTTCTCAAACCGCGAGTTCAGAATTCCCTCGTTTCACCCCAGCTAACGATATCTTTTTACTAGGTTCTTCCCCCCAACGCCAGCAACTCGGACAAGTTTACATGATTGTCAAAATTAAAGGCAATCGGGTGATTGGGGCAATGTTTAGCCCTTTTTCCGTTTTTGATTGTTTCCGTGGGGTGGTTCATCAAAATCAACTCGCGCTGAACCTCACCGAAAGCTATACCCAAGAAACAACAGCCTATTCTTTAAACCTCACAGACTCGCGCGTGGCTTCTAGCCAAAACCCAACCCCAGACCGAAGTTTTCAAGTCGAAGGTCTTTATTCGATTGAAACAATTACCGATAATGACCTGCGAATTCTGAACACCTGCGAGGCGAATTACGCTCAAGCACCCACTCCCTAGACGAGGAAGTGGGAAATCGCCTAAGATAGAACCTCTGAAAGGTAATCAGCCGTCGCTTCAACCACCGCGATCGCATTTTCGTAAACCATGCGAGTGGGCCCTAAGACACCGACGCTACCCACCGGAACCGAACCTTTACGATAGGTGGACGCAATCAACGTACAAGTTTGCATCGGTTCGAGGGGATTTTCCGTCCCAATCCAAACATTCACGCGCTTTCCAGGGACTTCTGTCTCAAAAGGATCGTCAAAAATCAGCGGTAACAGTTGCATCGGTTCCTCTTCGAGCAACTGTAACAAGGTTTGCACCTGCTGAAGTTGAGCAAACTCTGGCTGACGCAACACCTCAGCCACGCCACTCATCCAAATGGGAGTCGATACCGGAGATTGGGAACGGCGAATTAAATCGGCGAGTAAAGAGCGCAAACACTCCGCATAGCGTTGAAACTCTCGGTCTAACTCCGACCAATCTAGATGAGAAATCTCTGTGAGCGATCGCCCTCGCAAGTGAGAATTGAGAAAATTAGAAAGAATTGGCAATTCCCGTTCAATCCTCTCAGCATCCACAACGCTTCCATCGGGATGTTTCGGTAACTCCATCAGCGTTGAGTGCGTCTCGTAGCTATCCGTCACCACCACAAGCATCACCCGTTCCGGTTCAATCTGAATCAACTGGATGTGACGCAAGCGGGCGATCGCAGTTTGGGGCATCGTAATTAAGGTAATATACCCGCTAATATTCGAGAGCGTCTGCGCTGCCGAGCGCAACAAGGCTTCTAGGCTCCAATTTTCCCAATTGAGTTTTTTCGAGAGCGTCAATTCCACCTGACGCGCTGTGGCTTCATTGGGTGCAATTAATTGATCTACATAAACGCGATAGCCAGAGTCAGAGGGAACGCGTCCGGCGGACGTGTGGGGTTGATAGAGCAGACCTGATTTTTCTAAAAAGCCCAAACAAGACCGAATCGTGGCTGGACTAACCGAGAAATCATATTCTTCCACCAATGCTTTAGAACCTACAGGTTCCGCCGTTGCAATGTAATGACTTACAGTTGCCTTAAGAACCCGCTGCTGACGTTCGTTCAGGTTAACTTTCACGTACATTTTGAATCAAAGCCGATTTTATTAAAGGAAAAGGGTTGTTAACGTTCAGCGATCTCTAGGCTGAATAGAAAGTCAACTGAAAAAGAGAGCAAAAGACGCACCCACTGCACCTCAATTTGAGGTAAAGGACGAACCCGAACCTCTGAGTTAGACTGGCTTAGTCAAAGGATAGCAGCTATTTTAAGGTTTCTGAGATCCGAGCGGTCTAGTACCGAGGAACGGCGGGATCGACGAGGAGCGAGTAAGCGTCAATGCCTCCTGCTAAGTTTTTAACCTGAGTAAACCCTTGATTCTGCAACCATTGACACATCTGAGCCGAGCGCACGCCATGATGGCACATGACGATCGTTTCAACCTGTTTGTCAAAACGCTGGTGAATTTCCTCAGACCACTGGGAATATTGACTTAAAGGGAGAATAGCAAACCCTGGCACATGGGCGATCGCGATTTCTTCCGGTTCGCGCACGTCAATCAACTGCAAATTGTCCGGCGAGGATACCAGACGCACAGCCAACTCTTCAACGCTAATTTGTGCAATAGATGAATTTAAGCCTGACATGAATCTCTTTTAGAACCCCATTCTAATCTAGCGTTAATCGCTAGTCGGTAGTCGCACCTCTGTCTGGGGGCTGACCTGGCGGAGTCGGGGCAAATCTCGGTCTAAGGGAGCCAGGAACAAAGAAATACGCTCAGAATTCTCTTCGGCGGGCGTGGGTTCGTTGACTTTAAACGGAGACTCCCGACGGGCAACAGGGGTTTCAGGCTTCGACTCTGGAACGCTTTTTTGACGGCGGGCGGCGCGTTCTTTCATCGATTGCTGAAAAATTTCCTGACGATTTTGCATATACTGCGACCAGAAACCCGGCTCAATATCATCCATTGTGCGGGCAATTGACCAAAATTCCATCGACATCATGTGATGAAACATTTGGTCAGCGTGTTGTAGAGATTCAATCCATTCAGCGATATCGCGCTTGAGATCCAGTAAGCAGTCTTCCATATGGCTGGCTCGACCCACTCCCGTCATTAGTTCTAAGTCGCAGGTTTGCTATAACCCGCCTCACTTGCATCATAGTACCCAGGATACTCAACGGGTATAAATGGAGGCGAGAGAATTTATTAAGCCTTTACACAGACTTGTTAGTTTTTTTACTCGCCAGAGAAATTACGGTTGGTTCAAGTGCGTCTGAAATTGCTGGACAAAACTAGGGCCGAGGGCAGGATGGGGCAAATAAGCGGCTAGCACGCCCACAACCAGAAAGCTTAAACACAGCGGCACAACTTTAACTTGGGTTGCTTGCATCGTCTTCACCTACTCAATAGACCGTTCTTTTGCATAGCTTCACCTCTTACCCGATAAGATTTCGGAAAGTCGCTTAATAGGTGCCATAGAAATGACCGGCTTGCAATTGGTGTTGATTGGGGGAGGACACGCCCATGCGATTGTTGTGGAACAACTGAGAAAGCGTCCTTTAGCAGGCGTGCGGGTGACGCTGATTAGCGATACTACTCACGCCCCCTATTCAGGGATGCTACCCGGTCATGTGGCGGGTTTTTATGATTTTGAAACCTGTCATATTCCTTTAGAACCGCTTTGCCAAAAGGCGGGCGTTGAATTCTACTGCGATCGCGCCATTGGTTTAGACTTAGAAAATCAGCGCGTTTTGTGCGAGCAGCGTCCGCCTGTGGCGTTTGATTGGCTGTCAATTGATGTGGGTAGTACCCCAGCGAAAACGGCCGTAGTTGGGGCAGCGGAAAATGCGATCGCGGCCAAACCCGTCCCGCAATTTCTCGCCGCCTGGAACCAATTTTTAGAACAAATGCCCCAAACCCCTCAATCGATTGGAATTGTCGGAGGTGGGGCGGGTGGGGTGGAGTTGGCACTCAATATGCGGGGACGCTTTCAGCAATTGGGGGTTGCTTCGCAGATCGCGATTCATCTATTTCACCGCAGCGATCGCCTCACCCCCCAACACAACCGTTATGTGAGCCAAACCCTAGAAAAGTTACTGCACCAAAACGGGATTCAACTCCATTTAGAAGCAGAAGTCAAAGCGATCGCCCCCACCCAAGTTATTTGTCAATCAGGTTTAAGCGTTGAATGTCACCCGGTTTTCTGGGTAACGCAAGCCTCCGCCCCCGACTGGATTCAAGCATCAGGTTTGGCAACTGACGAACGCGGTTTTATCGCTGTGAACTCTAACTTGCAGTCGCTTTCCCATCCCCGCGTTTTTGCTGCTGGCGATGTCGCCACCCTCGTAGACGATCCGCGACCAAAAGCTGGGGTATTTGCCGTCCGCCAAGGGAAACCCCTAGGGAACAACCTGCAACGCGCCCTATCCGGTCAACCTCTCCAGCCTTATTCTCCCCAAAAGCGCTTTCTGGGCTTAATTGGTACGGGAGACAAAAGAGCGATCGCCTCTTGGGGACCTTTGGGTTGCGGCCCTTACGCAGGGTTGTGGCAATGGAAAGACTTTCTGGATCGGCAATTCATGGCACGTTTTCGCTGTTAGTGTAGAAACAGAGATTGAGAACTTGCATTTCTGCGTAATGGTTGGCTCTGATTGGGTAGTTTGAGAGAGCCAAGACGAAACACTCAACAGGCGATTGGGTTTCCCATGTTACAAGTCGAGCAGATTCTCCAAGAACGCTATCAACTGCAACGGCAGTTAGGACGCACCGCCGCTGGACGGCAAACTTGGCTGGCGTTGGACTTACAAACGCAAGAATTTGTGACGGTCAAATTGCTGGCGTTTAGTCCGCAAATGCAGTGGGAAGAGCTAAAGCTGTTTGAACGGGAAGCCCAAGTTTTGCAAGCGCTCGATCGCCCGCAAATTCCCCGCTATCGCGATTATTTTTCCATCGACCAGGCGTTAGGCGGCGGGGTACCTTGGTTTGGTTTGGTACAAGATTACATCCCCGGTCACTCGCTTCAGGAGTTGTTGGAACAGGGGCAGCATTTTAGCGAGAAACAAGTTCGTCAAATTGCGATTGAAGTGCTGGAAATTCTGATTTATCTCCACGAACTCAGTCCCCCGGTGCTGCATCGCGATATCAAGCCGAGCAATCTCATTTTGGGAGAAGATAAGCGGGTTTATTTGGTGGATTTTGGAGCGGTACAAGCTCAAGCCGCCGTGACTGGGGTAACGTTTACGGTGGTGGGAACGAGCGGATATGCGCCGTTAGAGCAATTTTGGGGTCGGGCGGTTCCGGCGTCGGATCTGTACGCATTGGGGGCGACGTTAATTCACTTGCTGACGGGGGTGTCTCCGGCGGAATTGCCCCAAAAGGATTCTAAGATTCAATTTGCCGATCGCGTTAGCATCAATCGCAATTTCGTGAACTGGATTGAAACGATGACGGAAATTGCGGTTGAAAAGCGTTTTGCTCAAGCGCGTCTGGCACTAGAGATGCTTAAGTCTAACCAAGGCTGGACGAAGTTGAAAAGCAAAGGACAGCCGCTCCTGCGAAAATTATACAAGCCCAGTTACACTCGCATTCAGCTAGAGCGATCGCCCACTGAGCTTGAGATTGTGATTCCCGAACTCGGTTTTAATCTGAGCAGTCATAACGCCAATGGGGTCGGTTGCTCTGGGCTATTTATTGGGTATTTTATCTTTGCGCTTACAACTGCGATCTCAAGACATTGGCCGGGGTTGGGGCTGCTGTTTATTGTATTGGTGTTAGTGAGATTTGCGATCGCATCTGGTCAAAGAACGACGTTGCGCCTCGGTCGAGATTCATTAGAGTTGAAACGACAACTTTGGGGTTGGACTTATATACGGCATCAGGAGGATTTAAACCAAGTCTTTGGGGTGTTCTTGCAAGGTCGCCAGGCCGTAAAAATTATGATTCAAACGCCCGTCACTACCTATTATTTAGGTCGGAGTTTGGGCAATCAAGAAGCAGCTTGGCTGGCTCAAGAGATCCAACATTGGTTAAATTACCGTTCCGAATAAACAGCGCTGCAAGCCATTAAGACGTAAAAAATAATACTCAATTCCCTGCTTGATTTCCGAAGGGTTAAGAGGGAAACAAAATATACTACAAATTACCCTCGTTGTTTGTCAATGCCAAGAGGGGGCATTACCCCTTTTACAAAATCTTTAAGTTTAGCTATCGTCTACAGTGCGATCTGATAAATCATTCTGAATTCATCCATATCGCTCTTAGAAGCAACCGCTTCCGAGCAGCGATCGCAGAAGATTTGTCAGATATAGGCGTGCCTATTGAAAGTTAATAAATTGCTTTTCCCTGTTAAGTGTAACTTGGCTATATTTTCATCCGCCTTAGAGTTGAAAAATCTATAAAGGAACGTAGCAAACTGCTGCGGGAAATGCTGATAAAAGCTGCGATCTCTCCATCGGAGAATCGTGCTGCAAGTTCCATTTATTCATTTAACTTTGACAGGCAGAGTTTCTGACAAGAACCCTCTGCCAACGAAAGTGGTGCAGTTGTGAGGGAAGGTGTCAAATGTCGCGAGATGCGCTCATCGTTGGAATTAATACCTATCAATACTTGCCCAACTTAAAAGCACCGGCAGTCGATGCCGAAGCGATCGCGCAACAACTCCAAACCTACGGAGAATTTCGCATTCATCGCTTACCCGAAATTATCCACGAAAACCGCCCTCAAATCGGCTTAAAAACGGCTGTCACCCTCCGAGAACTCGAAGCCGCTTTAGTTCGCCTGTTCAAACCCCCCGGCGACAACATCCCGCAAACGGCCCTCTTCTACTTTTCCGGACATGGCCTGCAAAAACAAGCCGGAATTCGCGAAGGCTATCTAGCCGTCAGCGACGCCAACCCCGAACAGAGCTTTTATGGACTCTCCCTATTTTGGCTAAGGCGCTTGCTGCAAGAAAGCCCAGTGCGCCAGCGCATTATTCTACTAGACTGCTGTCACAGCGGCGAATTACTCAACTTTCTCGACGCCGATCCGGGAGCCAAAGCCGGAACCGACCGTCTATTTATGGCCGCTTCTCGCGAATACGAATCCGCCTACGAATCGCTAAACAGCCGCTATAGCGTCTTTACCGACGCCCTGATTTCTGGACTTGACCCCAGAGGCGTTCCCAGTCGGATTGTGACCAACCACTCGCTGACCCACTGGGTGAGCCAAAAACTCAAAGGCGAACTGCAACAACCCCTGTTTGAAAGTTCGGGAAGCGAAATGATCCTCACCCGCGCGACCCACAGCGCCCCCGTAGCTGCCCCCACGCCGCCCCCACCCCCCCCACCCCCGCGATCGATGCCAATGGCGCGTCAGGGTGCTAAAGGCCATACAGAACCCAAGCCACCCCAAGTGGATTTAAGCAAACCAGACCTGCTCCCTAACCCCTGCTTAGAGCCAAGTTTTGTCCCGCAGGAAGAATCTTGCACGACTTTAAAATACTTGTCGCCAGAACACCACCTCCTCAAAGCCAAAAAGCGGTTAGTGGCTTATTCTCAAGACAGCCTGACGTTGGCTCAACAGTATTTTGGCTTTTCAGAACAGCAACATTTTCAAGCCCAAAAAGACTCAAAAGTCCTGCAAACGGCGATTCCTGTAGCTCTGGTTGTTGCCCTTGGCTTAACCTTCAATCAATATCGGGCGGCTAGCGTTCCTGAAGGGGGACCTCTCCCTACAACAGCCCAGTCGGAACCCCATACGGGGCATTTTTTCCACCGCTTACACCAACATTTCTCAACGTTTTCGGGATTGGATGGCAGTTCCCCGCCTGCTTCTGTGTCGAGTCAGACTCCCCTGTTTGTCTTACCCGATCGTTCCATTGCTCAGGCGAAATTCTTACCCAAGCGCTCGTTACCGACGCTGATTGCTTTAGAAAAAGATAGCGTTGTGCCTCGCTTTTGGTGGGTGGAATGGGCAGATCCCCATCACATTCGCCAGATTCCGTTAAGTTTATCGGCTCGTCCTGCGCCCTTGGATGCCGTAACCGGGCTGGCGGTTAGCTCGGATGGAGCGCAAGTGGCGATCGCCTCAGCGCAAGGTCAGGTGTCTGTGTGGACTGTGCAAGCCGAATCCCCAGCGTTAGAATTCTCCCACGACCTAGACCCAACGCCGCAAACTACGGCGATCCGCCATTTAAGTTTTCGCTCCGATCGCAAGCAGTTACTCGGCGTGGGCGATAATCTCCAGGTGTATCTGTGGGATATAGATTCGGGCGATCGCACTCACGCTTTGCAAGGCCACCAAGCCCCCATTACCAACGCCCAATTTAGTCCAGATGGTCAGCAAGTTATTACCGCCAGTTGGGACAAAACGGCTCGACTCTGGGAAGTGCAATCTGGGAAAGCGATCGCCATTTTGCCCCACGATACCGCCCTCAGCGGTGCAGCCTTTAGCCCAGATGGTCAATGGGTGATGACGGCCACTTGGGATAAGACGGCTAAGGTTTGGGATACAAAAACCAAAACATTACAAAGGATTTTTGCCGGACATACCGCCCCGGTTCTC
The DNA here is from genome assembly GCF_001746915.1 of Desertifilum tharense IPPAS B-1220. NCBI lineage: Bacteria > Bacillati > Cyanobacteriota > Cyanophyceae > Desertifilales > Desertifilaceae > Desertifilum > Desertifilum tharense. The sequence continues at coordinate 18,752 of NZ_MJGC01000052.1, read as the reverse complement.
GATGCTGAGTTTAGCCCAGATGGACAATCTTTGTTAACAGCGGGCGCAGATGCCACCGTTCGCCGTTGGGAAACCAACACGGGGACGCAAAAGCAAGTGTTTCAAACCCTCAACGCCCATAGCGTTCCCCTCGAACAGGTCTTTTTTACCCCGGATCTGCAATACATTGGGGCGTTGTCCCAAGAAGGCGATCTCGCAGTTTGGTCTGAACAGAAAAATCTTGAATAATCGCGATCGCATCGGCGTGGGAAACACGTAAACTCAAAGAGTGGTGGTTCTTGACGATCGGATGACAGAAAGCGATTCTTACCCCGTTGGCGAACTCAGTATTAGTCCGCAAACCAATGCCAGTTATATTCCTCTAGAACAGTTACAATTGCTGTCTCGGCTGCAATCTCACCTTCAAGCGGGGGGAACAATGGCTAATTTTGAGTTTCCACAACTGCCCAATGCGATCGCCTCTGTCGATCGTGGGCCGACTCGCCTAGAGCGCACCCACAGCCTAGGGGATTTAGCCCTATTAATTCAAGTTTTTGCCAACGCCCTCCAACCCACCGATCCGCTGGCGCATTTTGCTCACCTCGAACGAGCCGCCGCCGCTGGATGGATTTTAAGTACCTCAGAAATTCAACAGTTAACTGGGATTAAACCGAGAGGGGATAAAACCGTTTTTGGCAGTTTTAGCTTGGTTAAAAGCGGCAGAATTGGCAATCAATCGGCTTGGAAGGTGGTTAAAACCCTTTTCACCCCCGACACCGCCCAGTGGAGAATGGGGCCGGTTGGCGGGTTAGTCCCCGCTACCGATTTTGAGATCGCTCCCCCAGAGACAGCCCTTCAATCTCGGATTAAACGGCTACGCATCCATGCGGGATGGGCGATTGGTAGTCTGCAAGTCCAATATGAAAATCTGGCAACTAATCCCCCTGAGTTCTATGAATCGATGGCGGTGGGGGGTCAAGGGGGAAATCTCAGCGAGTTTATTGTAGATGCGGATGATTATTTAACGCATATTTATGGCACCTGGGGCAGTCAGGCACCCGGATACCCCCAGCAGGAAATTATTACTCTACAATTTCAAACGGCTCAAGGCTTGCAGTCTCAGGTATTTGGCGGCGGTAGCGGCAAACAACAGGTACAGCCGTTCTGTTTTGAAGCGCCCCAAGGTTATGAAATTATGGGCTTTTTTGGCGCGCATGGCAGCAACCAAAATGTGTTAGTGCGCTTGGGGGTTTATCTGAGTGCAATGATTGGGGTTAAACCGCACTCGCGCTCGAAACGGTAGATAGAATTGCTCGCTAACTGCGCTCTAGATTTTCTACATTAAAATTCTTAATTTTTAGGAAATCTCATCAAGGGCTTAAGGTAAGTTTAAGAATAGACGCAGTTAGTTGAATATGGACATCACCACAATTTTATTCTTGGTGGCGGGGCTAGCGCTGCTAGTCCTAGGAGCAGATTTGTTGGTGCGAGGTGCTGCCCGAATTGCCATCATGGCGGGCATTTCGCCGCTGGTCATTGGTTTAACCATTGTGGCTTATGGCACGAGTTCGCCGGAACTTGCCGTTAGCATTCAATCGAGTTTTGCGGGTGAAGCCGATATTGCTGTTGGCAATGTCATCGGTAGCAATCTGTTTAATATTTTGATGGTTCTCGGTCTTTCGTCGCTGGTTGCACCGCTTCCGGTTGCCCGTCAATTAATTCGTTTTGATGTCCCCTTCATGATTGGAGTATCAATTCTCACCTTCATCTTAGGGAGAGATGGCATTGTTAGTCGCTTAGATGGGACGATTCTATTTATTGGGGGCGTGGGTTATACCATTTATCTGATTTATAAGGGTTTGCAAGATGGCAATCCAGAAAGTCTAGACGAGTTCGATTTGCCTAGCGATGCCCAATCTGTGCCCCCTTTCCGAACCGGGATCGTCAATGTCGGTCTGATTTTAATCGGATTTGTTTTCTTGGTGCTTGGGGCGCATTGGTTAACGGAATCGGCGATCGCGATCGCCCGCGCCTTGAATGTCAGCGAGTTAGTGATTGGCTTAACCCTCGTCGCTACAGGAACCTCTTTGCCCGAACTTGCCTCTTCGCTGGCTGCTAGCTACCAAGGCGAACGCGATATTGCGGTGGGGAACGTGGTAGGCAGTAATATTTTTAATTTATTAGCCGTTTTAGCGCTCTGTGCCATTGTCTCGCCGAATGGAATTAATGTCTCGCCCGTTGCTCTGCAATTTGATTTTCCCTTTATGATTGCGGTGGCGATCGCCTGTTTGCCAGTCTTTTTTAGCGAAAGCCGCATTTCTCGACCAGAAGGATTATTATTTATTGGGTATTACGTTGCCTACGCGCTCTATCTGTTTCTCAAAGCCACCGATGGCGCTCAACTGGCAATTTACAGCCAGTTTATGGCAACCTTTGTCATCCCGATTACGGTTGTGGTGTTGATTGGCACGACGATTGCTTCAGCCAGAAGCAACCCACCTTCCCAACCTCACCCTTAGCTCAGAGAATCCCCGGTGCTTGAGTTCGGGGAGTGCCAAAGGTTGTGCGAAAATACCTTCTAGGACACTCTATCAAGGGTCGCGATCCGATTTCCGATTGGAAAGCGCCCTGGGTCTTATCTAGAGAACTCCTGTGTTCCTTTCTCTCGCTTGCAAGCCGATCGCATTCTCACCGTTTAGAGCAAAATGAGTTTAATCGAAAAGACGGGTGCGCCCATAGGTAGTTATGCTCCAGACTTTGAGTTACCTGGGGTTGACGATACCGTTCATCATCTCGCTCGCTATCTAGAGCAATATCAGATTGTTGGCGTGGTTTTTCTGGCGAATCACTGTCCTGATGTGGAACGATACGTCGGGCGACTTAAACAACTTCAAGCTGAATTTCAGTCTCAAGGTTTAACCTTAATTGGGATAAACGCCAATGATGCGATGCAAAACCCCCAGGAAAGCTTTGAGCAAATGAAAGTATTTGCAACTCAACAAAGCTTGAATTTTCCTTACCTGCGGGATGTCACCCAGGATGTTGCCCATTGCTTTGGGGCTGAAAGTACCCCAGAAGTTTTTTTACTGAATCACCAAGGGGCGATTTGCTACCGAGGCGGCATTGATGACAGTCCGGAAGATCCAAGCGCCGCAACTCAAGTTTACTTGCAAGCGGCGATCGCGCAATTGTTGGCAGGTAAACCTGTAAATCCCGAAATTGCCCCAACCACGGGTTGTCCCATTACCTGGCGAACGCCTTAAGCTTCAGAAATTTCGCCCCGGATTGCGGATTGCAAGACAACCATCTGCTATCTTAAGTTGGAGGAAATTTCTGTTGAGAAAATAATCACTGCATGGGCACAGCGTATCGGCGAATTTTACTGAAACTAAGCGGTGAAGCACTGATGGGCGATCTATCCTATGGGATCGATCCGGCCGTCGTTCAGGACATTGCTCAGGAGATCTCAGAGGTTGTAGCGAGCGGCGTCCAAGTTGCCATTGTTGTTGGAGGTGGCAATATTTTTCGCGGTGTCAAAGGTGCCGCCGCCGGGATGGATCGGGCAACAGCCGATTATGTGGGGATGATCGCCACAGTTATGAATGCGATGACGCTGCAAGATTCCCTCGAACAAATGGGAGTGCCTACGCGCGTCCAAACGGCGATCGCCATGCAGGAAGTTGCAGAACCCTATATTCGCCGTCGAGCCATGCGACACCTAGAGAAGGGACGGGTGGTGATTTTTGGGGCGGGTTCGGGAAATCCTTTTTTTACAACCGATACAACCGCCGCCTTAAGAGCCGCAGAAATTAGCGCAGATGTGATCTTTAAAGCGACCAAAGTTGATGGCGTTTATGATGCAGATCCCCACGTTAATCCCAACGCTCGCCGCTACCAAAGTTTAACTTACGGTCACGTTCTGACCCACGATTTACGGGTGATGGATAGTACCGCGATCGCCTTATGTAAAGATAACAATATCCCCATTATTGTGTTTGACCTGTCGGTAGGAGGAAACATCCGCCGGGCCGTAATGGGAGAATCAATTGGAACGATTGTCGGAGGTTCTTGTGAAATTATCTGAAGCTGAAAGTTTGATGCAGAAAGCAGTTGAGGCAACGCAACGGGCTTTTAATACCATTCGCACAGGCCGCGCTAATCCTAGCCTCCTCGACCGGGTGACGGTAGAATATTACGGAACGCCTACACCCCTCAAGTCTTTGGCGAATGTTAGCACGCCGGATGCGAGTACCATTGCCATTCAACCCTACGATCGCGGTAGCTTAAATCTGATTGAAAAGGCGATTTCGCTTTCGGATATTGGGTTAACGCCGAGTAATGATGGCTCGGTGATTCGTTTGAATATTCCCCCCCTCACTAGCGATCGCCGTAAAGAGTTAGTGAAGATTGCGGCTAAGTATGCTGAAGAGGGGAAAGTGTCGGTTCGCAATATTCGTCGCGATGCGGTTGATTCAATTCGCAAACAAGAAAAAAATAGCGAAGTTTCTGAAGATGAGTCTCGCGATCTGCAAGATCAGGTGCAGAAGATGACCGATAAGTATACGAGTAAAGTCGATGAGTTACTCAGCGAGAAAGAAAAAGATATTATGACCGTTTAACGGGAACGTCAACAAGCCGTCACAGTGCCAACGCGCGATCGCTCTTACCCTCTAGAAGATGAAGATTTTCTCGCTTTCGGGAAAATCAGCACTCGCATCATCTTAAGCCCGTCCTGTTAGAGGTTGAAACTAGGCAGGAACCATTGAACGGGTCGCGATCGCCGGTCGCACAATATAAGCTAAGTGCATTGGGTAGCCTTGGCTAGAGTAAATCGCATCAATATATCGCAGGGCAGTTTCTCGTTCCTTGTAAACGCGTATAACCTTTTGAGTACCATTCGCGTATTCAATACAAACTTCCCAAATCATCGTTGCTCCCCCAATCGCCATAGAGCTTTGTCAAGCCTTCATAAACTATCTTACGAACTTTATGAAAGCTTTGCGTTCAGTGAAATTGATGAACTGTAAACAGATGGTCATTACATCTCAATTGAGCGATCGTGGCGGGGGGAAAAACCTGTTTCCCAGAAAACGCGGAGATCCATCTAGCTCGATCGATTTGTCACCCTCCTCACCTAGAAGGAGATCCTCAATTTCTTGAGCGATCTCAAACAGACAAAATCCCTAACTCAGTAAGCGATCGGTTGTTATAAGGAGTGAAAGACACGAAAATGTTGGACTGCATTATTGTGGGAGCTGGCCCGGCGGGAAGTGCTGCCGCCTATCATCTTGCGAAACAAGGACGTTCGGTTCTGGTGGTCGAAAAAGCCTCTCTACCTCGGTATAAACCCTGTAGTGGAGGGGTCTCACCCGCGATCGCCCAATGGTTTGATTTTGATTTTGCGCCTGCAATTTCCCTGCACGTCACGCGGCTGCGCTATACCTGGCAGCTTGAAGACGCCGTAGACGCCAAGCTCAAAGACTCTCAACCCATGTGGGTTGTCCGGCGAGACGAATTCGATCGATACTTACTGCAACAAGCCCAACAGCAAGGGGCGCAAATTAGCCCAGAAACAACCGTTACGGGCATTCAGTTTCAAGGCGACCATTGGCAAGTTAGCACCAACCGCGAACCCCTAACCGCCCGCTATTTGATTGCAGCCGATGGCGCGAACAGTGCGGTGAGTCAGTGGTTAGGCTTTAAACCCGTTCAACCTCGCCCTGCCGGTATTTTAGAAGTGCAAACCGAGGTTAGCGATCCGCCCGTCATCCATTTTGACTTTGGCAGCATCAAGAACGGTTTTATGTGGAGCTTCCCGAAAGCCGATGGATATTCGATTACCGCCGCCAGCTTCCGGGGAAATGCACCCAAGGATTTAAAGTCAGTTTTACTCGACTATGCCAAAAGCGTTGGCATCGACACCAGCAACAGCCAGTATTACGAGCATGGTTTGGCCGTTTGGGAAAGCGATCGCCCCCTGCACGCCCAAAACGCTCTGCTGGTTGGTGAAGCAGCCTGTTTAGTCGATCCGCTCTCCGGTGAAGGGATTCGCCCTGCTATTCTCAGCGGCGTCAAAGCGGCCCAAGCCATTGATAGCGCTTTAGGGGGCAAAGCCAGCGCCCTAGAAGACTATTCGGCTGCGATCGCCGAAGAATGGGGAGCCGATATGGCCTGGGCGCAAAAACTCGCCGGAGCCTTCTACCGATTCCCCGGAATTGGCTATAAAGCAGCCGTCAAGCGTCCGTCTGCGACCGAACTGATGGGTAAAATTCTCTGCGGTCAACTCCGCTACGGTGAAGTTGCAGGTCGCGCCCTCAAACGCTTAAGTGGTGGCTTATTAAGGGGCTAACAAAGCGCGAGTTTTGAGGATTTCACAATCAAGAGAGTCGCGTAGGTTGGGTTGAGGGACGAAACCCAACACAACCCTGCCTGCTGTTGGGTTACGAATGGCGCTAACCCAACCTACAACTATCGCTTCCTCCTCTTAGTGGACGCTATAACGTTCTTCTGCCCAAGGTTCTCCCCGGTGGTGATAGCCGTTGCGCTCCCAAAAGCCCGGTTCTTCGCGGCCTAAAAACTCTAAGCCGTTAATCCATTTGGCGCTTTTCCAGGCATACAGGTGAGGAATCACTAAGCGCATTGGCCCGCCATGATCGGGGGGAAGCGGTTCGCCGAATAGGGTATGGGCAAAAAAGTTTTCCTCTCGCAAGAAATCTTCCATCGGGATATTTGTCGTATAACCCCCATAGCAGTGCGCCATTACCCAAGTTGGAGGCGACTCTAACTGAAGCTGTTGCATAAAGTCTGTCACCTTCACCCCTGTCCACTGCACATCGAGCTTAGACCAGCGCGTAACGCAGTGAAAATCTGCGGTAAAGTCCTGTTGGGGCATTTGCATAAACTCATCCCAACTGAAGGTTTTCTCTTGAGCCAGTCCCCAGACCCGAAACTGCCATTCAGCTTGATTCACGTCTGGTGTTGGGCCGTAGGTGAGAACCGGGAAACCGTTAGTTAGATATTGACCCGGTGGCGTGCGATCGCCATTTTCAGTTTCAGGCTTGCGGAAAAATTTTCCTAACATAAGACTTATTTAGACCTGTTCTCTAACAATTTTAAATACAAAAATCAGGGCAGTTGCCCGCCCTGAGAACGAAAGTTTATCGATAACCGCAGCGATCGATTAACCTTCTTCTTCATCCTCTTCTTCATCGGAAGGATAAACAAAGTTGGAGCGACCCGTGAGGATCGATTTACCCAAAGACAGGGCTTTTTGTGCTTCGAGTGCTGCTTTGCGCTTCCAAACGGCTTTGCGTTGATCGCGCTTTGTTTTTGAGGTTTTCTTCTTAGGAACGGCCATGACTGTCCAACAGTTGCCAAACGGCAAAATTTCCACAACCTTACTATCTTAATCGAGAACACTTAATCTGGCTAATGTAGCCGGGGCGATCGCTCTCAATAGAGTTTGCAAGCCACAGAGTCGCCCCTAAGTCAGATTAGCTTAACGGCTCGGTGAGATAGCCTAAAAACAGAATCAACCGTTGATTGAGTAGAGGTCAACGGTTGGGTCGCTTGCTCTGCAATCTCTAGAGGAAATCCCATGACTGCAACGACAGTACAGGTACCGAGTTTTTTAGAAAAATGGCTGGGGGATGAAGCAGAAGACCTTTTGATCTATCAGCCGAAAGTTTCTCAAAACTTTCTGCAACTACCAGGGCCCGATTTTGTGGATCGCGTGTTTGCTCAGAGCGATCGCAATCCTCAAGTGTTGCGCTCGCTACAACAACTTTACAGCCACGGACGCCTTGCCAATACGGGTTATGTCTCGATCTTGCCGGTAGACCAAGGAATCGAACATTCTGCCGGGGCCTCTTTTGCCCCCAACCCCATTTACTTTGACCCCGAACGCATCATCCAGCTCGCGATGGAAGGGGGTTGTAATGCGGTTGCCACCACTTTAGGGGTTTTGGGCATGACCTCGCGTAAATACGCCCACAGAATCCCGTTTATCGCCAAGCTCAACCACAATGAGTTACTCACCTATCCCAACCAATACGACCAAATCATGTTTGCTTCTGTGGAGCAAGCTTGGAATTTAGGCGCTGTTGCGGTTGGCGCTACGATTTATTTTGGGTCTTCCGAATCAACCCGTCAGATTCAAGAGGTGAGTCAAGCTTTTGCTCTGGCTCATGAATATGGAATGGCTACGATTCTCTGGTGCTATTTACGCAACAGTGCATTTACCCAGGATAAAGATTATCACGTAGCCGCCGATCTGACCGCACAAGCCAATCATCTAGGCGTTACGATTGAAGCCGATATCATTAAGCAAAAACTGCCAGAATGCAATAAAGGCTATCAGGCGGTGAATCAGGGAACGGGTAAAAAATACGGTCGCACTCACGATCGCGTTTATACTGAACTCACTTCCGATCATCCCATTGACCTGACGCGCTACCAAGTTTTAAATTGCTATTCCGGACGGGCGGGTTTGATCAACTCTGGGGGGGCTTCAGGTAAAAACGATTTTGCTGAGGCCATTCGCACCGCCGTCATTAATAAACGGGCTGGCGGTTGCGGTTTAATTTCAGGACGCAAAACGTTTCAACGTCCTTTTGAAGAAGGGGTGAAGTTATTCCACGCCATTCAAGATGTTTATCTCTCAGATGAAGTAACGATCGCTTAAACGTGCAGTGTTGGGTTAGCCCCAACCCAACACCACTCAAGGGTTTTAACTCAGCACTCAGCCCTTTGGTTAGTGCTTAATTTGGTTGCGGGTTAAGTAGATAAAGAACGGCGCGCCAATCAGTGGCATCATTAACCCAACGGGTAATTCTTGGGGTTGAACGATCAAACGGGCGCAGATATCGGCACTCAGGAGTAGAATCGCCCCAAACAGAGCCGAGTAGGGCAAGATCCAACGGTAATCGACCCCAACGAAGAAGCGAACGATGTGGGGAACCACTAAACCGACAAAACCGATAGGCCCGGCGATCGCCACGCTGCCTCCCGCTAACAATACCACGGCGACGGCTGCCAGACCTTTGACCCAGGCGGTTCTTTGACCTAAGCTTTTGGCAATGTCTTCGCCGAGACTGAGAGTTGTGATGGATTTGCTGAGGGCAAACGCAAGCAACAAACCCGCACACAGATAAGGCAAGATTTGCAAAAATAGGTTGAGATCGCGTCCTGCAACAGAACCCGCTAGCCAAAAGCGAATCTCTTCTAAAGTGCGTTGGCTAACAATTAAAATGCCGCTGGTTAAGGAGGAGGCAAAGGCTGCGATCGCCGCCCCTGCAATGGTTAAATTTAAAGGCGTCAACCCCCCTCGACCCAAAGAACCCAACCAATAGGCCAGAATCGCCGTAACGCCCGCCCCCAGAAAGGCAAAGATGGCGTACAGAGTGAGGGAATGGGTTCCTAAGACAAACGTCGCCACCACCACCGCAAACGCAGCACCCGCATTAATGCCTAAAATAGCGGGGGAAGCCAGGGGATTTTGGGTAATGCCTTGCATAATGCCACCTGCAACGGCAAGCGATGCACCGACAAGAGCAGCAATGAGCGATCGCGGCAATCTTACTGTCCGGATGATGAGGCGATCGGTGGAGCCATCCAACGCCGTTAAAGCTTGGATGACTGTCTCTAATGGAATATCTGCCGCCCCCCATGCCAAGCTTGCTGCAAAAACGAGCAACAGAACGCCCACACTTATCCCTAAACCGATGTAACGTAAAGGGTTATGTTGCTTGAGGAGAATCGGCATATCGGCGTGACAGTATTGAAAGCATTTGTCAAATATAAGATAAAAGCGACTGTTGAATAGAATTTTTGTAAACCATTGCTCTAAAATTATTGAGGGATTTTAGCAATTACTGAGCCGCCCCCAACAAACCCGATGAAGCGTTCCTGGTTAGTCATTCGTCCAGCGCCATTTCCGATATCTTTTCGCCTCGATCGTCGCGTTCCTGGGGTGCTGCTCGCATTGGGGCTAGTGCTGCTCTTGGGAATTGTGATGAACGTCGGACAAGGCGAGTACGCCATTTCACCTGTGGATGTCGTGAAAACGCTCTTGGGTCTTCAGGTTGACAACCCCGATTATGCGTTTGTAGTTTATACGCTGCGCTTGCCCCGTACCTTAGTTGCGGTGTTGGTGGGGATGGGACTGGCGATCGCTGGAACCATCACCCAAGGCATTGCCCGCAACCCCCTAGCCGAACCGAGCATTATCGGCATCAACGCCGGAGCCGCCCTTGGTGCAGTAACGCTGATTGTCTTGTTCCCCGCTACCCCCGTTGCGGTTCTCCCCATTGCGGCCTTTGTGGGAGCCTTGCTGATCGCTGTGCTGATTTATCTATTGGCTTGGCAGAACGGTAGCTCGCCCGTGCGTTTAGTTCTAGTTGGGGTTGGCTTCAATCTTATTGCTGGATCGCTCACCAGCTTAATGGTGACATTTGGCGAGATTAACACGGTTTCTCAAGCGTTAGTCTGGCTGACCGGCAGCGTTTATGGACGCAGTTGGGATAGCGCGATCGCCCTAGCTCCCTGGCTGATTGTGGGTAGCGGGTTTGCCCTATTTAGAGCCAGAGAACTCAATACTCTGAACTTTGGCGATGAGGTGGCCCGCAGCCTGGGTTGTGCAGTTGAGTGGCAAAGAGCCATGCTGTTGCTCATCAGCGTTGCGATCGCCGGAGCTTCCGTGGCAACTGCGGGTTTAATTGGCTTTGTCGGTCTGATGGCCCCCCATATCGGTCGGCAACTGGTCGGCACTTCCCACGAAGGCTTGCTGCCCACTTCAGCGCTTTTGGGTGGGGTAATTGTTGTATTCTCAGACTGGCTGGGGCGGATTCTGTTTGCCCCTATCGAACTGCCCTGCGGTACCATTACTGCCGCAATTGGCGCTCCCTATTTCATCTACCTACTCATCCGCACACGCAAGCAATGACTCATCGCTTAGAAGCCCAACAACTCACCCTCGCCTACGACGGAAAATCCATTATCCTCGATTTAAATTTGGCGATTCCAACCGGAAAAATTACGGTTTTGGTGGGTTCCAATGGCTGTGGCAAGTCTACATTACTGCGAGGTCTTGCTCGCCTGCTTAAACCCCGCAGCGGAGCCGTTTATCTCGATCGGACTTCCATTTTTCAGCTTTCTACTAAAACCATCGCTCAACAGTTGGGAATTTTGCCCCAAAGTCCGATTGCACCTGAAGGTTTAACGGTGAAGGAGTTGGTGGCACAGGGGCGCTATCCTTACCAGAGTTGGTTGCAGCAATGGTCTAGCGAAGATGAGCAACAGGTGACTCAAGCTTTGGCGCTGACGGGGATGACACCTTTAGCCAACCAATCTGTCGATACTTTATCAGGGGGTCAGAGACAGCGGGCTTGGCTGGCGATGGCGTTGGCTCAAAATACAGATATTTTGTTGCTCGATGAACCCACGACTTTTCTAGATTTGGCGCATCAGGTTGAGGTTCTCGATCTGCTTTATGAGTTAAATCGCAGCCAAAACCGCACGGTTGTCATGGTATTGCACGATTTAAATCAAGCCTGTCGCTATGCGGATTTTTTGGTTGCAGTGCATCGCGGACAAGTTTACACCCAAGGAACGCCGGAACAGGTGATGACGGAAGCAATGGTGCGAGATGTGTTTGGTTTAGAGTGTCGGATCGTTCCCGATCCGGTGTCGGGAACGCCGATGTGCGTGCCGCTCGATCGCCGAGTCACCTCTTCGCGGCGTTAAGCTTGCTCATTCAAAAGCATCTTTATTTACCAAAGATTCAGCGAACTTTCTGCTAAATAGATTGTGCGGGGGACAAAGAGGCGATGACCTTGAAGGCGATCGTTTGGGGTTTTTTGATAAATTAACAGAAGTGGGCAACGCCTATTCGCCATTTCAGCAACCCGGAGGCGATCGCGCAGACTACTCTCCCAGTTGGCGATGTCGGTCAAGAGCAGGGGCGATCGCAACTCGATAGACCTCTGCGTCTAGAATGAAATAGCCCTACTTAAAAATTTCGGATCTACACATAGAGTCTCGAAGTTAGTTTAAAGCGATTCTGGCTCAACCGCTGATATTCTTTACCCGATTAGGTCTGCGTTCATGATTCATACTTCAGAGGATGGGAGAGTTTGCACGCGCTGCAATTCTCTGCCTGCTAAAATTCAAGGAAGTGGCTTCCTTTACCTTTGGGTTCCCGTCGATCATACCATCAATAAACTCATTATTGCCTTCAAAAAACTAAAGCTTATTCATCAGTATTTGCCATCCGAAAAATGCTTAAAGATGAATTTAGATGAAAGCAATCGAGAGAGATTTGGCGAACTGATTAAAAAGCAGCTATCCCCCAAAGAACTTAGAGAGACTCAGGCGTTATGGATTGACGAACAGAGAGAACCTCAGTTTCGAGATTTTTCTCAGGTGACATCTCTAGAAAATTTTGTGGGTTTAACTCAGGCGGAATGGTTAATTGATTTATTAGATACCGAACGTTTAACCAGTTATTTTCAGCCGATTGTTTGCGCTCGCAATCCCGACCAGATTTTTGCTCAAGAAGCCTTGCTCAGGGGATTTGACGAGCAAGGGGAGTTAATTCCACCAGGGCGTATTTTTAGCCAAGCCGAAGCTGCTGGCTTAGTCTTTCAACTCGATTTGTTAGCCAGACAAAGTGCAATTCGTCAAGCGCATCTTCATCAATTACAAGTCCCTTTATTTATCAACTTCTCGCCCACTTCAGTTTACGATCCAGCTACTTGTTTGCGGATGACGGTGCAAGCGATTGATGAGGTAGGAATTCCGCACAAAAATATCGTTTTTGAGGTTATGGAATCGGAACAACCCCCCGATATTGCACACTTGATCCGAATTTTAGAGTTTTACCGAGAGGCGGGATTTTCAATTGCATTGGATGATTTTGGCACGGGTTACTCTAACTTGGATCTAATCGATCAGTTACGCCCAGATTTCATTAAGCTGGATATGCACTTAATTCGTAACGTTCATCTCGATCCGTATAAAGCGCTGGTGACAGAAAAGTTGCTTGAAATTGCCCAAGTTTTGAACATTCGCACCATTGCTGAAGGGATTGAATGTCAAGAGGAACTCGAATGGGTGCGCGATCGCAATGCTACCTACATTCAAGGGTTTCTGATTGCTAAACCCACAACCCCACCGTTAAAAGAACTGCATTTAGCCTCTGTTTCCTAAGCCAAAGCTGAGTTAGTCTAACCAGGCGGAAACCTCGCGTCTGGGAGTAGCGCGATCGCACCTGGCATAATGAACCGAGGCTTGGGGTTGGGCGCGGTAAACTCGGATGGGGTACATGGGGCGAGTGGGGATGTATTCTGACCATGCCGAGCGTCGCGCCTGAACGAGTAGAATATGGTTTTGGAGTTGTTCGTGGGCTTCGTTAATCTCCTGAAACTTCTCCTGGGCTTTTTGTCGCAGTCGGGGGTGAGAGGTAAAGCGATCGGGATGCCAAACTGTTGCGAGATCCTGATAACCTTGATGAATTTCGTCTAAAGAAGCGCCGGGTTCAACTTCTAAGATTTCGTAATAGCGTTCTACACTCAGCATTGAGAACCGCCTTCAGCAAGAGCTGTAAAGTATTCTCAGTTTGATCTGCTTTGCTGAAAGCGCGTCAAGTTACACACATCACTTAAAAAAAAATATATTACGACATCTTTCTTTCATCTAAGTACATGAAGTTTAAGCGAGCGCGATCGCCTAAGTTAAAAAGCATTACTAGAGAGGGCGATCGCGCGGACAACAAGCGCTGAAAATGTTAAGCAAATTCTGCTAGAATTCCTCTGGCCAGGAAGAATCAGCCGAATAATTGGAGTGAAATCGCTCAAATACGCCTAAAGTGACTTGCTTCATCAACCAATAGATGCTAGTCAAAATCACAAAGGTTACCGCAATCACCAGTACCGGCCATTTTCGCAGCAAATCGTCCAAGACGGTATTCGTAACCGCGTCTAAATTTGTCACCAAATCCCAACTATTAAAGCGCTTAAATCGTCCGAGATAGATTCCCACCGCACTTAACGCATGGATTAAAAGCTCTGCGGGCAGGATATAGCGACGCCAGCCAATCCGCCGCAGGTAATCTCCCAGATTAATAATCGAGATGACATACGCCTCAACCCCAATCAAGATAAACAAGAAATACTGGGGCAGCAAAACCAATGAAATCAGCCAAATTGACGAATGGTAGCGGATATCGCGCACCAAATGAATCACATCCGTTAAGACATAGGGGGCGTTAGGCAGAAAGGCAATAAAAACTAACAGGACAATTCCCCAAAGCAGAGTGCGACGGGGAGACCCTTTAAATAACCAATAACTTAAAGCTAGGGGAATCAACCCCAAAAAGAGATTCCAGCTAATCAACGGCATTCTGAATAGAAAGACATCCCATGCATGAACGAGCCAGTGAAAAAGTTGCGATCCCATTGTTCGAGAAAATTCCATTAACTGTTTTACCTACTATAGCGACTACATTTAGGAGGGATGAGGTTTCGCAAATTCAACTTTAGATAGAAGTTTTCTGAGTAAATTACTATAGGGTAGAGAAGTCTGACGCGACCGGGAAGCCAAACGTTAAAACATTCCTGCCGTCAGAAGTGCGATCGCGCTTGCTCGTGAGATAGTGTTCCAGGGAAGCCACAATACCCGCAAGCAATACTATCTCCCCTTGCCTTTGCTGAGAACCAAGAGAATCACCACAGAGAAAGGAGTCTGATTTCATGCCTGTTAAAGTCGGAATCAATGGATTTGGTCGGATTGGTCGCCTCGTCTTTCGCGCTGGACTCGAACGTCCAGAAATCGAGTTTTGTTGTATTAATGACTTAGTTCCCCCTGAAAATATTGCTTATCTGCTGAAATACGACTCCACCCACGGACGCTTTAACGGAACTGTGGAAGCCAAAGAAGATGGCATTGTCGTCAACGGCAAATTTATCCGCTGCGTCTCCATCAGAAACCCAGAAGAACTCCCTTGGGGCGAGTATGGAGTAGAGTACGTTGTGGAGTCTACAGGCTTATTCACCGACTACGAAGGGGCCTCTAAACACATCAAAGGCGGTGCCAAGCGCGTCATCATCTCCGCACCCACCAAAGAAAAAGACCCGGAAAAAGTGCCGACTCTCCTCGTCGGCGTCAACCATGACAAATTCGACCCCCGCCAGCATACCGTCGTCTCTAACGCCAGTTGCACGACAAACTGCTTGGCCCCAGTCGCTAAAGTGATTCACGAAAACTTTGGCATGGCCGAAGGGCTAATGACCACCATTCACGCCATGACAGCAACTCAACCCACCGTTGACGGGCCGAGTAAAAAAGATATGCGCGGCGGACGAGGTGCAGCCCAAAATATTATCCCAGCGTCCACAGGGGCAGCTAAAGCAGTCACTCTGGTATTACCCGAACTCAAAGGAAAGCTAACCGGAATGGCCCTGCGCGTTCCGACGCCTAATGTTTCTGTGGTTGACCTCACCTTTAAAACGGAGAAAGCCACTAGCTACTCGGAAATTTGCGAGGCGATGAAAAAAGCCTCTGAAGGCGAACTTAAAGGCGTTCTGGCTTATACCGAGGAAGATGTAGTCTCGACAGATTTCACCACCGATCCGCATTCCAGTATCTTTGATGCTGGGGCCGGAATGGAACTGAATGCCAACTTCTTCAAGGTTGTAGCGTGGTATGACAATGAGTGGGGTTACTCGAACCGGATGATCGATTTGATGCTGTCGATGGCCGCTAAAGAGGCGGGAGTGCCTGCATAATTAGACTCGAAAGGGGGATTGACTGACAATCAAGCGTAGGTTGGGTTGAGGCACGAAACCCAACACAACCCTGGCTACTGTTGGGTTACGAATGGCGCTAACCCAACCTACAACGGCATAATTAGATTCAAAAGGGGGACATCCTGTGAAAATCCCCCTTTGAATCTAAGTCATGATGGTTCCCCCCATCAGGCGTTGATAGCGGCGCTTGAGTTCTGCTTGAATTAAGCCCCAGGTTTTCAGGCTTGCATCTTTTTCAATCAGCTTTTCGGCTGCATCCCTGGCTAAGACTAAAACATCTTGGTCATCGACTAAACTCGCTAGGGCAAAATCGGGTAAACCGGACTGACGGGTACCCAGAACCTCACCAGGCCCTCGCAGGCGCATATCGACTTCTGCCAGGAAAAAGCCATCTTGGGATTGTTCTAACACGCTTAGGCGCGATCGCGCATCGGGAGTTTTGGAACTACTCATCAGCAAACAGTAGGACTTTTGCGAACCGCGTCCCACTCGCCCCCGTAACTGGTGCAGTTGAGATAAGCCAAAGCGTTCGGCGTTTTCAATTAACATCACCGTCGCATTCGGGACATCTACCCCCACTTCAATCACGGTGGTTGATACAATAATTTGCATTTGGTTATTCCGAAAGGCGTTTAAAGCCTCGTCTTTTTCCGCCGAACTCATGCGGCCATGTAGTAAGCCAACCGTAAATTCAGGAAACACGCTTTCTGATAACCTTTGGTGTTCTTCAACGGCGGAACGGACATCGAGCTTTTCTGATTCTTCAATTAAGGGTAAAACAATATAAGCTTGACGACCTTGGGCAATTTCTCGGCGAATTAACTCATAGGCTTGATGGCGTTCTTTCCCCGTTAAAGCGGTGGTTTGAATCGTTTGGCGTCCGGGGGGTAATTCATCAATTTGACTGACATCTAAGTCGCCATGCATGGTTAAAGCAAGGGTTCTAGGAATGGGGGTTGCAGTCATGGTTAAAACATGGGGCGCGTCACCTTTTTGTTGCAATCTCGCCCGCTGACCGACTCCAAAACGATGTTGTTCGTCTATCACCACTAAGCCTAATTGATGGAAGGAAACAGTATCTTGAATTAGGGCATGGGTACCGACTAAAACGGGTAATTCCCCCGTGTGAATTTGGCTATAAATCTCCCGACGCTTGGCAGTTTTGGTAGAACCTGTTAAGAGTTCAACCGGAATATGCAATAAATTAAACCATCCTACCAGTTTACGATAATGCTGTTCGGCTAAAACTTCTGTAGGAGCCATTAACGCGGCTTGGTAGTTTGCTTGAATGGTCGCTAAAATCGCAATCACCGCCACCACAGTTTTCCCCGAACCCACATCCCCTTGAACTAAGCGATTCATGGGGGTTGGGGACTGTAAATCGTTTAAGATTTCGTCTACAACCCTTTGCTGGGCGGTGGTTAGCTGAAACGGCAAAACATCATAAAACTGATTGATTAACTTCCCTTTAGGTGCGAGTTGAATCCCCGTTTGAGCTTTTTTCTGATTATAGCGACGTTGGAGAAACCCCAATTGGAGATAAAAGAATTCATCAAAAATTAAGCGGCGTTTGGCATCGCGCAGGACATCGCGATCTTCAGGAAAATGAATGTTTTGAATCGCTTCGCAAAGCCCAATTAAGTCATAGCGATCGCGCAAACCTTGGGGCAACGGATCGACCAGTTCTTTCGCAGCCGATAACACCCCCACAACCGCCTTACGAATCACATCAGCACTCACGCCCTCAGTTAGAGGATAAACGGGTACCATGCGCCCAATTTTAATCGATTCAATCGAACTTTCTTCTCGGTCTAAAACCTCAATCTCAGGATTATCTAACGTTAGCCCATACTTATTTTTCTTCACCAACCCAGAAGCCGCCACAATTGCTCCCACGGGATAGGCTTTTTTTTGCATTTCTTGCCAGCCGCGATTAGAAAAGCGAGTTCCGGCAAAAAAGCGACTGAGGCGGATTTTTCCGCTCCGATCGGCAATCGTGATTTCTAAAATAGTTAATTTCTTATTCTTAGCCGAGGTAAAACAATTAACGCTGCGTACCGTTCCCACTAACGTCACCGTTTCGCCTGCTTCTAACTCGCGAATGGCAACTTGTTTAGCAAAATCGGCATGATCGCGGGGATAGTAAAACAGCAGATCGCGAACGGTGAATAATTCCAACCGTTCTAACAATTTGCTATTCCGCAAACCGATAGATTTAATCGATTTTAACGGATCTTGAGGCTGTATCGAGCCAAGATGACTCTCGCTGATCAATTCGCGAGTGCGAGGCGTCTGGGGAACCGGATCGCGAACCACCCGCAGGTTTTGGCGACGTTCCCAAGCCGTGCGAGATTCTGCTAAAAATTGTTGGGCAGAATTTACCAGATGCTGGCGTTGAAAAAAGCTCAGTTGCGGGTATTCTGCAAAAGCTTCCTCAAACTTCTGCCAAGAAGCGCGATCGCGTTCGGCAAGCAGTTCCGGAATTAGACTAAAACTGAGCCGCAAAAACTCATGAAAATAATATTGATTGCCCTTAAGGTTAGAAAAACCCCGTTCTGCTTCAATGGCTAATGCTTTTTGCAATCTCTGCCAGTCTGGTTGCTCAGTTTGCACAGCATCCCCCAATCGCCGTTGATGAAATCGTCATTTTATCAGACTTTGTTTCTAAGTAGAGTGCTGAGTGTAAAGTGCTGAGTGCTGAGTGGGGAAGAGGGTGGGGGGATGGGGGGATGGGGAGGTGGGGGGAAAAGAGTGCAAAGTTCCGAGTTCCGTAGCTTGCTTCCGCGTAGCGGTGTTCCGAGTGGGAAAAGAGTGTGGAGTTATTAGAAAACTCCCTTCTTCCCCAACCCCCAACCCCCAACTCCCTTCTTCCCCAACCCCTAACTCCCAACTCCCAACTCCCTTCTTCCCCAACCCCTAACTCCCAACTCCTAATTCCCTTCTTCCCCAACCCCCAACTCCCAACTCCCA
>NZ_MJGC01000051.1 GCF_001746915.1 Desertifilum tharense IPPAS B-1220 | reverse complement strand
GGGATGGGGGGATGGGGGGAAGAAGGGAATTGGGAGTTAGGAGTTGGGAGTTGGGGGGAAGAAGGGAATTGGGAGTTGGGGGTTGGGGGTTGGGGTAGAAGAGGAATTCAGGGTTAACCCTAATTACTCTCAGACTTCTCGGTAGTCGTAACTCCTTGAATTCAGCACTCTTTTCCCACTCAGAACACCGCTACGCGGAATCAAGCTACGGAACTCAGTGCTTTGCACTCTTTTCCCCCCACCCTCTTCCCCACTCAGCACTCTATTCCCCACTCAGCACTCAGCACTTTACACTCAGCACTATCTTCCCACTCAGCACTCAGCACTTTACACTCAGCACTCTATTCCCCACTCAGCACTCACTTCCCCATCTCCTAAAAAGTTGAGTTAACCTAGGAATGCTCTTGGGGAGAGGATGAGGAATTGAAAGTTTTACTGACAGTTCTGGTGGTGATTTTAGGCTTGTTAGGGGTTGCAGAGCTATTTTTGCGATCGCGCTATGGTTTTGGCAACCCCTTAGTCTATATTGCGGATGAAAAAATCGGCTATCTTCTCGCCCCCAACCAAAAGACGCGCCGCATGGGGAACCGGATTGAAATTAACCAGTATTCGATGCGAAGCGCGTCCATTACCCCGAAGCGCGATCCCTCAGCCCTGCGAGTATTGTTATTAGGCGATTCTATTGTCAATGGGGGATGGTGGACCGATCAAAATCAAACGATTTCGGAAATCCTCTGGCAGCAACTCCGAACCAAACTCCCGGAAAGTGCCTATACTCAGGTTGAAGTGCTGAATGCATCGGCGAATTCCTGGTGTCCCCGCAACCAAGTGGCGTATTTAGAGCAGTTTGGCACCTTTGAGGCGCAAACGGTGGTTTTAGTTATCAATACTGATGATTTATTTGGTACCGCCCCAACTTCCATTCCAGTAGGGCGCGATCGCTTCTATCCCGATCGTAAACCGCCGTTGGCAATTGTGGAAGCGGTGACTCGCATTCTGCCCTACAAACCCCCTACGGAAATGGCCGACGTCAATGCTGAAGGGGGCGATCGCGTGGGTGCTAACCTAGAAGCTATTGGCAAAATTCAAGCCCTTGTCACCTCATCGGGAGGTCAATTGCTGCTGCTGATGACCCCGCTTTTACGCGAAATAGGGGAACCTGGCCCGCGCGATTATGAACTCAAAGCGAGAGCCAGACTCACAAAATTTACCCAAACTCAAGGAATCAAATACATTGACTTCCTACCCATTTTTAATAATGTCTCCTCGCCAGAAATCCTCTATCGCGATCATATTCATTTGAGTCCCGAAGGAAACCAACTGGTGAGTGAGGCGATTAACCAGCAATTTCAACACTCTTACTTCAACCTTCAAACAGCATCCACGGATTAAGAGTGCTATTCCCGCTTAAACTGTCACGATAGAAGGTTGGAGAATACTTGCAAGGCGATCGCGTTCGTGCCAGACTTGACCATCAATCGCCATTTGCTCTACTAAACTCGCTAAACGCAGGGCTTTGAGTGCTTGTTCGCCACCTACTGAGGGTTGATTTCCCCCGCGCACGCAGCTTACAAAATGCTCTAACTCGGCATGAAGGGGTTCAATATTACTGGTATAGACTTTTTCAATCAAGCCATCTTGACGATAGAGGACTTGACCGTAATCTGTCGTGCAGTTGGCTGTGGTTTGGCGGTGAATCAGGATTTCGTTATTGAGAAAGTCGGCTTCTGTGAGGGAATTCTTGCAATGGGCTGCAATTCGGCGGATTTTCCGATGCGTGACTTTACTTGAGGTTAAGGTCGCAACGATCCCATTGGCAAAACCAATCGTCGCCGTTACGTAGTCTAAGTATCCCGAATCTGAGGCGCGACTGCCACTGGCGGTGAGTTTCACTACGGGTGCGGCCGTTAACTCTAACAATAGGTCAATATCGTGAATCATTAAGTCCAGCACGACAGACACATCGTTCGCCCGGTTGGAATACGGACTCATGCGATGGGCTTCGAGTGCTAGGAGTTCTTCTGTTTTCAGAACTTTGCACAGTTCTTGGAAGGCGGGGTTAAAGCGTTCAATATGACCGACTTGTAAAATCCGGTTATATTCGGCGGCTGCATTTACTAGAGACTCGGCTTCGGAAATGCTGGCTGCAATCGGTTTTTCAATTAAAACGTTGACGCCCGCTTGCAAGCAAGTCATCCCTACTTCGTGATGCAAACGAGTGGGAACTGCAATACAAACGGCATCGACATGGGGCAGTAAATCGCGGTAGTCTTCAAAGAAGCGGACTCGATATTTACTGGCGGTATCAATTCCCCGTTCGACGTTAATATCGGAAACACCCACAAGTTGAACGTCTTTGAGCAAGCTCAAAACGCGGGTATGGTGCTGTCCCATATTTCCCACGCCAATGACGCCAATGCGAATCGGTTCAGGTTGGCTGCGCGGCATACAAGCGTTTGAATGTCCTAATGACATAATGTCTGGCACTCCTGTTTTTCTCCTCCACCACAAGGAATAGGCAAAATCCAAGGATTCGCCGTTCTCGATCATCCAGATAGTAACATAGCCCTATGTTTTATTAAGAGTCTTAAAGCTCAGTGCCAGTTCCCAAAGCGGCTATTTTTTCGGATCGAGGTTGAGGTGCAGTCTGCGAAGTGCCTGATACGCTTGAGTTTTACGCCAAAATGAGGGCGATTAAAAACAGTGGAGGAGGAGCAAACGCTCGCCCGCAGAAAAGGCGGGTTGACGGGTTCCATTGGTAGGCGCGATCGCATCACTCCTCAGAGCTTTGAGCGTTTTAAATATAGGAACGGATATCTTCGCCACACTCATCGGCTAAAAAGCACAGACAGCGAAATCGCAAGCTCATTAGCTCGTTGTACAAGGGGTTTAGCTTGCACAAAGGGGGAATATGGGCAATTTGCCATCCCAGCAGACAAATGTCTCGCTCAAAAGGACACTGGGCGGGAATCAGGCGCGAAATTCGACGGGCTAGGGTGGGGTTTTTGATCTCCCAGGAGTCTAACCACTGGCGTAGGGGACGCAAAAGATCGAATTTAGGGTTTGAAATGGATTGCAGGGGTTGAGGATGGTTCTCTACAGTTGAGCCATCCCGTTGCGGGGTTTGCTGGATTGGATGCATAGGTTCACAACTAGATAAGGCTGCCATAACCTAATTTCCTCGCTGTTCGATCCGTCTATCTGAACCAAA
Source organism: Desertifilum tharense IPPAS B-1220 (assembly GCF_001746915.1). NCBI lineage: Bacteria > Bacillati > Cyanobacteriota > Cyanophyceae > Desertifilales > Desertifilaceae > Desertifilum > Desertifilum tharense. The sequence goes on along the minus strand of NZ_MJGC01000051.1, from coordinate 71,909 downwards.
GATACAGGGGAAAATTAAGCATTCCGTAAAGGGATGAATAAAGCTGAAAGCAGTTTGGTGAAGTTCTAGTAAAACTGCGATCGCGCCTATCAATCTCTTGGGAATGAAATCAGCCTGAATTCTACAAAACTACAGGGACTTTAAGGTCATTAAACAAGCAATAGAACGGTTGTCTTTACTCAATGGCTCACTTGAAATCTGGTTTGATTCTAGCAAATTTACAATTGTTTACCCCTCAAACTTTCTCATTTTGTCGATAATTTTGTTTTATCCCAAAATTGAGTTTCAGCTTGATGAGATTGCCACTCTAGGCAGGAGATAGACCGCTTTGCAGCCGCAATTAAAACAATAAGTTTAACTCAACCCAATTTTGCCCCAATTCAAAATTTTATTGCTAAAATCCAAGGGGAACTTTTTAAAAGTTTCCTTGACTTGGGGTGGTACAGGGCGACGATCTCGCCGTCAGTCAAGGCTTTCAGCACGAGTTAGTAGGTCAAATGGTCTCAACCCCTCGCGTCTTAAAAACCAGTGGCTTCCGTTTGAGCGAACCCCAGAATGAGGGTGAGTTGCGGTTGAGAAGTCTCCCCAAATTCACGACTTGCAGTCGATTCAACCCAAAATCTTAGGAAAAGGAACAAGGGCAGGTTTTGAGGATTGAGCATTGCTTTCCAGCAAGGTTGAATCTCTACCCTTGAACTCTAACTCGCTTCATTGGGTTGAGCCGGAGTGCTACCAAACATCAACAGTTCTTATCAAGCCTTAACGTTATTCAAATTAAATTAGCTTTTGTTCGTTTCCCCTACTCAAAGACAGAGATTGGAGTTTAAATCACCCGCGACAACTCGCAGTCCAACTCCGAAGACGCTCAAGAATTTAGGGACAAATTATCTAAAAATCTGTATCGATGAACACTTTTCTTGGCTACTGATGGAGTTAGAAGCAGAGAAGCCAGTCTCTAGTACAGACGGGAAAGTTGCAGGTATTGATTTGGGATTGAAGGATTTTGCTGTTGTTAACGATGGGATCAAAACCTCTAAGTATGCCAATCCAAATCACCTAGCCAAACACGAACGAAATCTCAAGCGCAAGCAACAAAAGCTAGCAAGGAAGGAGAAAGGAAGTCAGTCAAGGGATAAAGCTAGAAAATTAGTAGCTAGGGTTCACGAACGATTATCAAATGTCCGTCAAGACTACTTGCATAAGCTTGCGAGAAAGCTTGTTGACGATAACCAAGTCATCGTAGTCGAAAGTCTCAATTGCTTTGGGAATGGTATGCGCTACGCGCACGCTACGCGAACGTAACCACAAACTAGCCAAAGCAATTTCTGATGTGGGTTGGGGAACGTTCGTCAACTTTCTGTCGTACAAACTAGACCGTGAAGGTAAGGTATTGGTAGAGATTGACCGATGGTTCCCTAGCTCAAAACTCTGCTCAAATTGTCACTATCAAGTCAGTGAAATGCTGCTAGATGTCAGAGCCTGGACAAGTCCCGAGTTGCGGCACTCAGCACGATAGAGACGGTAACGCTGCCATCAATATCAGAGCAGAAGAAATCAGAATGCTATCGGTCTTGGGAACCAGGACTGCTGCTGATGGAGGGGATGTGAGTCCGAAGCGAGGACGTAAGTCTAAGCTGACGCAATCCCCCGTGAAGTCAGAAGCCCACGCTGTACCGAAGGTCAGCGTTGGGTAGTTCACTCTGTTTTGGGACCGAATACCATTTGAACCACCATCGGTTCGCCCCCGGCTTGATGGTATCGATCCGCCCAGTGACGGATCACCTCATCTAACTCATCGAGTGCTTGTTCGAGTCGTTCGGGAGGAATATCGAGTTCTTCCAAAACGCGCATCACCTTGGGTTGTTTTTCAGCCCAATCGCGCATGAGTTGAAAATAGCGAGCCGTATCTTCCACCATGACATAGGTGCGCTCTTCATCATCCGAAGGGGAATAAGTGGAGCGAGTCAGAGCGTAAAACGGCATTCCCCAAGGGGAATCGATTCGAGTCACGGTACCAGAATAGAGCAAACGACGCTTGATATGTTCTGCTAAGGCTTCGCTCAAAGGCATCCGGCGTTCTGGAGGCAAATCTTCCTGGGCGCGAGCGTGCAAAAACTCAATTAGCTCCATAAATTGAAAAGAGTTCACTAATTGAGCATCTGGCAATAAATCAGGAAGTTTCTGTTCAATTTGCCGTTTTTCTTCTGATGTTAGACTGGTTCCCGGAATGCGGGATCGACCCGGATACCAGGGGTAATGCTCTAACCAAACATAAGGTAACTGAATCAGATAGCGCGGCTCTTGGGAACCGAGCATCTTTAACAACTTACCTTCCGTGAGCGCTTGCCGAACCTCCTCGACAATAACCTTCACCCGTTTCGGTTCAATATGATGAAGGTGCCCAGTCATCCGGAGGTTTTGACCTTGTTCTAGGTAGGTCATATAAATAGCACATTTTGCGGCGGTTGCTGCTGCATCTAGAAAGGCACCATGCCTATGCCCGCTGGTTCGCATTGCGCTGAAGGCCAGATACAGCATGATCTGATCCATTGCACTAGGGCTAAGGCGTTTGATCAGATCGAGGTCATTTGTCATGTTTTTTGGGCAATCGCATACCAGTTCTACAAGATTCACAGACGCTAGCGAGTTGTTCACTAATTTAACCTAGCTATCTCACGCTAGATTATAGACTACAGTTCGCATGTAACATCCACTCACATTAAGTATAAATTTTCTCCACCTTTTTGAGGGAAAAAGTAGAGATAAATGACCAGAAGCTGGTCTATTAAAGGTAATGTTTGTTACTTTCTCCCCATTGGGGAAACGAAACAACCCCGAATTAGATGCGGATGAAACCTAAAGTTGTTCAGAATGTATCATTGGGATCGGTTGTTGTTACTCGACTCAGTGTCAGTACAAAAAATGGCACACTCTATCCGAACAGATCGCCGCTTGTATTCGCAAGCAACCCGCCGATTCGGGAGGGAATTCGGCAAAAATTTCTAGAAATTTGCTCAGATTTTCTTCAACTCGCGGAAAATCAGCCCTAGAAAAACTATCCAGAGCTGATAGAATGATTTAATCTTGACGGATGAATTAACCGCGAGGGATAGCCAAATTCGTCAACTGAATTTGCCCTAAGCGACCGCTTCCCCGATGATCGTCGGTTTGACCGGCCGACTCGGTATCGGAAAGCAGGTGGGGAGATGTGGTAAATTTAACAAAACGAGCAGAGCTAAAGCCAAGTTCGGGGGCGCTAGCCAGTAAAGCAACAACCAGTAAGTTAATCGAGATGACAGAGGTAGGGATACGCATGGAAGATATCTGTCGCAGAGTTCTTACTTCCTGTTACGTATGCTCTTCTCCTGAATCAGGACAAAATTAAATTGTGATTTTGTCTAAATGGCGATCGCCTATTTTTTCTACCAACAACCAATTTCCTGCTGAATTGAATCGTCCCCAGAGGTGAATGGGTTGGCGATCGCCATAAGCTTGCAGTTGGCGATCCACTTGGGCATCGAGCGTTACCAACTTCCAAGTTTCCGCAGATGCATCCAGACAAACCGTATAAGTTTGGGCATCGTGGCGCTGAAAAAGACCCGAATAGGATTGTGAAGAGTGAGGGGCGGGTAAATCCCAATCTGGACAATTGCCATCGGGGGGATATTGTTCGGGCGAGTTTAAGTAACTGCGCTGCCAATCGAGCCAGCGGGGATGATTGGGCGGTAAGTTATACAAAGGGATAATCGCAGCAGGGGCGATCGCATCCGTTAGCAGCGCCTCTTGCAGCACGCGCACCGACAACTCGCGCGGCTGGCAACCTTGTCGAACGCACAGCGCCGCCGCCATTCCCGCCGCCTGACCCGTATTTAAAACCACGGGTTGCAAGCGAGTCGCCCCGTTAGCAATATGCGAAACCGAAATATTCTTTTCACAAGCCAGTAACCCATCCATCGCTTGGGGAATCAGCGCTTCGTAGGGAATCGCAAACGGCGTCCCCGTCCACCGCCCGCCCCAGCGAATCGATTTTGGGGCGAGGGGATAGTCGCCACTGGGATAATGATGGTCGTTGGCATAGTTACCGATCGCGATCGCGCTGATTTCCCCTCGCTCGTTAGTCGGTAACGCCGCCACCCGTCCCCCCGTCAGCGGTAAAATCTCGTTCTCTGTCACCGTTCCCAAGCCCTGCAAGCGGCGACTTTCCCGATAATAAGGATGGAGCGCGAACCCAGAATGAATGGGCTTTACAGGCGATTTTAAGGGGGAATGGGGAAAGCTATGTTCCGCCAAACCATAGCGCCGTCCCAGGTGTTGCTGTATCCACTGGGCAAAACTCAGGGAATGCCAGTAGGCTTCCTGGCGAAACTGTTGAGCTTCACCCTGACCGGCGACCAACCGCCCCACCCCTTCCCCGTAGTCATTTCCGCGAATCGGCCAATTGATCATCATCCGCCCATCGGGGAGGCGACCGTAACTCAGAAAGCGCTCTGGGCCATAATTGTCCCAAGCTCCGATAAAATGTTCGGCGCGATCCATCGCCGAGGGGGGAATTTCCGGGGCGCAATTGCCTTCCCCATAATCTTGTAACAGGAAAACCCAGGTGGGGACTTGTACCGGATAGCGTTGGGTTAGAGTCGTTGGCCCTGTGGGGGCGCTGGGTTCGTTAAATTCCGATTGGTATTCCCATCCCCAGCGGTGGGGAATTTCTGCTAAAGCCAGAACATCTCCGAGTTCCGTGGCATCTAGGGTAATTTGGGCGTTAATCAGCCAATCCTCGAAGCGAACGCCCAGAATGCGATCGCCCTTTCGCTTGACTTCCTGGGGCACCTGTCCGCAAATCCAGTGCAGATTCGGTAAAGCGGCGACCCATTCGGCGAAAATCTCCGCCCCCAAACGCGGATCGAAGCTAAAAAAACTCACCCAACTCCAATCGAGTCCTCCCGGTTGGCGCTGTTGCACTTCTCGCAAAAATGCGCCCCACAACCCTGTTTGCAAGGCGTTGAGTTCGTTTCCGTCAGGAACCGAAACCCCCGCCGAGGTGAGCATCCCTCCCAACCAGGGAAACTCGCTGACTAAGGCGGTTTTGACGCCGCAACGGGCTGATTGAATGGCCGCCGCCGTGCCTCCGGTTCCGCCCCCCACCACTAAAACATCAACGGTTAAGACTTGATGCGCCATTAATTTTCGGACTCCGCCCCATCGCGAGGAACTTCGTAGGTGAGGAAGTCGCGGGCCATCTGGGTATTGGGAAAGATAGCTTGCGCTTCGGCTAGGAGATCGTCGAGTTGTAGGGAATTCCCCGGCGCGTAACGCGGGCTAAAATGAGTCATCATCAATTGCTTAACCTGGGCAGCCAGCGCGACTTGAGCGGCCATTGTGGAGGTTGAGTGCAGGCGATCGTAAGCCAGTTGAGCATCTTGATGGGCAAAGGTGGCCTCGTGGATCAGCAGATCGACCCCTTGGGCGAGTTCTACGGCACTATCGCAGAAAATGGTATCCGTACAGTAGGCAAACTTGCGACCGGGTTGCAGGGGGCCGCATAAGGTTGCGCCGTTAATTTTGCGGCCGTCGGGTAGCGTCACCCATTCGCCGCGCTTGAGTTGGCCGTATAGCGGGCCGGGGGGAATGCCGAGGGCTTTGGCTTTTTCGACTTTAAAGTGTCCCGCCCGGTCTTTTTCTTCTACGCGATAGCCAAAGGCGGGGACGCGATGTTTGAGGGGGGCGCATCTGACGATAAATTCGTCATCTTCGTAGACGGTACCGGGAACGACGGTGTGGACTTTGATCGGATAGGAAAAGTGGGTTTGCGAATAGCGGGCGCAAGTGGTGAGGTATTCATTGAGTTTGGGCGGGCCGTAGATATCGATGCGTTCGACATTTCCGGCTAACCCGCAACTGGCTAGCAGTCCCATTAAGCCAAAAATATGGTCGCCGTGCATGTGGGTGACGAAGATGCGCCGCAGTTGGCTGACTTTGAGTTCGCTGCGTTGAAACTGATGTTGGGTGCCTTCGCCGCAGTCAAAAAGCCAGACTTCTGCTTTTTGGGGTAAGCGAAAGGCGATCGCCGAAACATTGCGCGATCGCGTCGGGACGCCGGAACTCGTTCCTAAAAATGTAATCTGCACGCGCTCCAATCACCTCTGGTCAGCAGTGAACCTCTCAATCCTAATGTTACACGGCAGTCTGGGAAAACGGAGACGGGTGAAAATCCGCCCTTGAAACCTATTACCCCAGAAAACAGTCCCAAAAAATCTGAACAAAGATGGAAATTTTATCTGCAAATTGGTCTATATTAGACGACGGTTTGCAAATTGCAATCTTTGGTTCCGGTCAAGCCCCCCTGTTCCCTATCATTCTCCTGTGAGGAAAATAGTAACAATGAAATCCGGACGCTCCTCAAGTTCCTGGTTAACCTCTCTCAAACCCTTGGCAGGCCTTGGAAAAATTGCCTTGGGTCTTCCCCTACTCTGGGCAATTGCGATCGCCCAACCCGCGTTTGCTAACGAGCAAGTTGAATTGCGGGTTGCGATTAAAGAAAATGTATCCCAACTCAAAGTCGGCAGTTCGACCAATGCGATCGTCCGCGATGGTGGCGGTCAGGTGTTAGGTCAAATTGCCGCAATGGATGGGTTTTCCGCTCAAGTCAATGGCGGTAATATTGCGATCGGCAATTGGAGAGCCAGCCGCATCTGGATTGAACCCACAGGAGACGGGTTAGTGTGGATTGGCGATCGCTGGTATCGCGGACGCACCCTATTAGCGGCCACTCCTAAAGGCGTCACGGCCGTTAACTACGTCGATTTAGAAAAGTACCTCTACAGCGTCCTTGGCGGCGAAATGCCCCCCAGTTGGCCTCTAGAAGCCTTAAAAGCCCAAGCTGTGGCCGCCCGTTCCTATGCCCTCCACCAGCGCGAAAAAACCCGCAATGAACTGTTTGATGTGGGTAATACCACCGCTTGGCAGGTTTATAAAGGCGTAGAAGACGAATACACCAGCACCCAACAGGCCGTTAACGAAACCGCCGGACAAGTGCTGGCTTACGAAGGTCGCGTCATTGAAGCAGTGTTTCATTCCTCCTCTGGCGGTCATACCGAGAACGTTGAAGATATCTGGACGCAACCGCTTCCCTATTTACGCGCCGTTCCCGACTTTGACCAAGAAGCCCCCGTTTATCAGTGGGAGAAAACCTTTACCCAAGCTGAACTGAGCAACCGTATTGGCGGTGTAGGAACGATCCGTTCGATGACCCCAGAACGGAGAACGCCTCAAGGTCGGATTGTCACCATGCGGGTTGTCGGCGATGCTGGACAAAAAGTGGTGAGTGGAAATGCGATCCGCTCGGCTTTGGATCTTAGAAGTACCCTATTTGAGGTCAGAACGCTCAATTCCGGTCAATCTAAAGATAACGCCGGAGTCAGATTCCAAATTACCGGACGCGGGTTTGGTCACGGTTTAGGCATGAGTCAATACGGCGCGAACGGACTCGCCCGGAGAGGTTATAACTATCAACAGATTCTCTTGCACTACTATAAGAATGCTTCTTTAGCCCGCATTCAAGTTGAATAATCTTCGATTGCCTGGAGGATCGCCATGCTGAAGTGGGAATATTTCTTGCTGCGAATTGATTACAGTGCTGGCGATCTTCGACCTCAAGGTCTGAACCTACCCGATCTTAGCGATCGCCAAGACCGCAAAACCAATGCTGATATCAGCGACTACCTCAACGTTTTGGGGGAACAAGGCTGGGAACTCGTAACTATGAACTATACGCCGGGATATGGTTACGGGTTTTTGATTTTTAAACGGCCCAAGGCAACGACCCCCTACAGTTGAAGGGTATCCAGCAAGACAGGTTTGACAGGGGCTGGCAAACTTGGCGATAACTGTTGAGGAAGAAGAAGTTATTAACGTGACGTGATGGTTAGTTATTCTCGGCGTCAGTTTTTACGCTTTGCCAGTCTTTCTTTAGCTTCGCTCGGTCTCAGCCAGTTTCCCCTCTGGCAACAGGGAGATCGCTATGGTAAGGTGTTAGCTCAAGGCAGTTCGCGCAAAGTTGCTTTATTAGTAGGAATTAACCAATACAGTTCTGCCCCCCTCGAAGGTTGCATTACCGATGTAGAACTCCAGCGACACTTGTTAATTCATCGGTTTGGCTTTAATCCCAAAGATATTCATACCCTAACCGACTCCCAAGCCACTCGTCAAAATCTCTTAGATGCCTTTGAAGAGTATTTGATTAAACCTGTCAAAGCTGGAGATGTTGCCGTTTATCACTTTTCAGGACATGGTTCTCGCGTTTTCGATCCCGATCCCATTCCCCACCTGACTCGCAGCGATGGAACCGGGTTAAACGGGACGCTGGTTCCGGCCGACGGTCATTTACCGAATGGTTATCCCAGCACTGGGGGAACAGTCAAGGATATTATGGGGCATACGCTATTTTTGCTAATGTCAGCAGTGCCCACCGAGAACTTTACCGCCGTTTTAGATAGCTGTTATTCTGGGGGAGCAACCCGTCGAGACTTCCGGGTGCGATCGCGCCAAGGGGGACGCCAACTCGAAGTTTCCCCCGAAGAAAAAGCCTATCAAGAAAAATGGCTCTCCAAGCTTCAGCTGTCCCGCGAAGAATACGTCCGGCGCTACCGCGAGGGGGTGGCTAAGGGGGTTGTTTTCGCGGCCAGCAGACCCAACCAAACCGCCGCAGATGCGCCCTTCAATGGGTTCGCAGCCGGAGCCTTTACCTATCTGCTCACTCAATATCTCTGGGAACAAACCGGCACGCCAGAAAGCGCCATTGCTCATATTGTCCCCCAAATTCCCCGGCGGTTTTACCAAATTCCGATCTATGAGGTCAAACCCCAGAGCGACTACGCCGATCGATCGGTCTATTTTCTTAAACCCTCAACTCCCCCGGCTAGTGCAGTTTTGACCGCGCGTACAGGTCAACAAGCTAACATTTGGCTCGGCGGTTTAACCCCTCAAGGCATTGCTGAGTTAGAACCCGGAACTCAATTTACACCGCTTCAAGGTTCGGGGAAAGCTGTTTTTCAGTCTCGCGAGGGTTTGGTGGGGACTGTCACCCTTGAGGGAAATCTGCAACCGGGAACCTTGCTACAAAAAGGTTAGCGATCGCGGCACTCTTCTACAACGGTACTCGGTAAGGTTAGGACAAACTGAACTGCTCAAAGGATGAGGCTGACTCGGTTTTAACTTAGCACTTTGCTACAGGAGGGCGAGAGGATTGACTTCCCTCCTGAGTATCTCCATTTCTCACTCAGCGCTCAAGGTATTTTAATGCTTCAGGATTTTGCTCAAAATGCTCGTTTTGTTCTGTCTATTGGCTTGCTGATTTTTAGTCCCCTGTTGTTCGTGACTCAGCAAGCGGTAGCCAACCTCAGTTTAAGCTTGAGTCAAGCGGCTTCCCAGTCCCAGGAGGCTGCTCGTCAAGCCTATCAGGAAGGACAACAACTGTACGAACAAGGGACGGCTGAATCTTTGCAACAGGCGATTGTTAAGTTTGAAGCTGCCCTTCAACTCTACCGGGCTTTGGGCGATCGCGCTCAGGAATCAGAAGCCCTCAGTTACCTAGGCATTATCTACGATACGTTGGGAGATAAGCCAAGGGCGATCGCACTTTACAACGAGTCGCTATCGATCTTGCAGGCTGCGGGCGATCGCAGTGGCGAAGCGGTACTGTTGAATAACTTGGGTAAGGTCTATTCCGATTTAGGACAATCTTCCACGGCTCTAGAATTCTATAATCAAGCGCTGGCGCTTGCCCGTTCGACTCAACAGCCAGAGTTACAAGTTTTGGTATTAGACCACCTGGCTCAAGAATATACTCAGGCGAACGAACCCCAAAGGGCGATCGCCCATTATCAACAGCTTCTTCCTTTATTGCAAGCGGCTGAGGATGCCACCCAAGCGGCGCTAACGTTGAGTAAAATCGCCGAACTGTATTTGAAACTGGGAGAACGGCAAACCGCACTAGAGTATTATCAACATGGATTGGAGTTAGCGCGATCGCTCTCTAACCCAGCTTGGGAAATGCAATTTCTCAATGTCTTAACTGCTGTGGCGCTCCAACTGAACAATCAATCGCAAGCTTTAGATTATCTGACTCAACACTTACAAATTGCTCGGCAAATTGGCGATCCGATGACTGAGGCGATACTCCTCAATAATCTGGCAAATTTGTATCGGCAAATGGGAGAAGTCCCCAAAGCCCTAACTGTATTACAGCAAATTTTGCCCCAAGTAGAATCCCTCAATCATCCCGCTGCCCAAGCTGCGATTTTTAACAATATTGCCCAAGTTTATTCCGAATTGGGGGATAAGCAACAAGCCATTCCCTTATTTACTCAAGCCTTATCCCTGGCAGAAGGTTTAGGCGATCGCGCTTTAGAAACCTCAATTGTTCAAAATCTGGGTTTAATTTATGCCGATCTAGGAGACAAGCAAACGGCCCTAACCTATTACGAACAAGCCTTATTAATCGCTCGCGAAACTGACAGCAAAGCCTCAGAGTCCTTAACGCTTGCGAGTATTGGGGCAGTTTATGACGCCCTTGGGGAGCGGCAAAAAGCCTTAGACTCTTACAATCAAGCCTTAGACCTAGCGCGGGCAATTGGCGATCGTGCCAATCAAGCCGTCATTCTTAATAATCTAGCAGTTGTTTACTATTGGTTAGGCGAAAAACAACAATCCCTCGATTTGCTTGAGCAAGTCTTAGCCCTGCGTCAGAAACTCGGCGATAAAGCCGGGGAAGCTACCACGCTCAATAACTTAGGGCGTGCCTACTCAGACTTCAAAGAACCCCAGAAAGCCTTAGAATTTTACGACCGGGCGTTGCGTTTGTTTCAAGAAACGGGAAACAAAACCGGAAGCGCAATCGCTCTCAACAACATCGGTCGAATTTACGCCAGTTTATCCGATTTTCCCAAAGCCTTAGCGTATTATAACCAAGCCTTACCCCTATCTCAGGACAGTGAGGATCAAAATGGCATAGCGATCGCTCTCGATAACATCGCCTCTGCTTATCTTGACCTCGGCAACCCGCAAACCGCCCTAGAGTATTACAATCGAGCCTTACCCCTCAGAACAAGAATAGGCGATCGATCGGGGGAAGCGCGATCGCGCTACGGGATAGCTCAAGCCCAACGCGCCAGGGGAGACCTAAACGCAGCGCGGGAAAACATCGAATCTGCCCTACAAATTATTGAAGACCTGCGAGCAAAAATAGGCAGCCAGCAACTGCGAACCTCATACTTTGCCACCGTCCAAAATTACTATCAATTTTATATTGACCTGTTAATGCAATTGCATCAAAATTACCCTAATCGAGGGTATGATGCCCAAGCTCTGCACGCCAACGAACGAGCCAAAGCGCGATCGCTCCTTGAAATCCTCACAGAAGCCAACGCCGACATCCGCCAAGGCATCGATCCGCAACTCCTCGAACGAGAACGCAACCTACAACAGCAACTCAACGCCACCGAACAAAGCCGCCTCAAACTCCTCGAAGGTCAGTACCAGCAGCGACAGCTCAACGAACTCACCCAAAAAATAGACGCTCTCGCCACCGAACTCCAGCGCATCGAAGCCCAGATTCGCAGCACCAACCCGCGCTACGCTAACCTCAAATATCCCCAACCCCTCACCGTTCCCCAAATTCAGCAACAAATCCTAGAGGCAGATACCCTTCTACTTGCCTACCACCTAGGCGAAGAACGCAGCTATCTTTGGGCAGTCAGCAAAACGGGAATCACCAGCCACCTTCTTCCCAAACGTAGCGAAATTGAAGCCCTTGCCAAAGACTTTTACGCTCAACTGCTAGGCGGCGCAGAAATTAGCAATGAAGTAGGCGGAGAACTCAGCCAAATCTTACTCTCTCCTGTCACCGAACAACTCAAAAATCAACGCTTGCTGATCGTCAGCGAGGGAGCCTTACAATATATTCCCTTCGCCGCCCTTCCCCTCCCTTTAGACTCCACCCAACCCCTATTAGTCCAAAACGAGATCCTCAGCTTACCCTCCGCCTCCACCTTGGGTTTATTGCGCCAAGAACTTAAAGATCGTCCCCTTGCCCCCAAACGCCTCGCCATCATTGCCGATCCAGTTTTTCAGCCCAGCGACTCCCGCTTGCAAGATCCCCTTACCCCCCAAGACGGCATCTTAATCGCTTCTGGTCCCTTGCAACGTTCCGCTTTTGATGTGGGCGTCAGTTTTACGCGCCTCGGCTACAGTCGCGTTGAAGCCGAACAAATTCTTTCCCTTGTTCCCCCAGAGCAACGCACTGCCGCTTTTGACTTTGACGCTTCTCGCAGCGCCGCCACTAACCCAGAACTGGCTGAGTATCAACTGATTCACTTTGCCACTCACGGCTTAATGAATAGCGTTCGTCCAGAGCTATCGGGGGTTGTGTTCTCCCTCGTGAATGCCCAAGGGGAAGAACAAGATGGCTTTTTACGCCTCAACGATATTTTTAACCTCAGATTACCGGCGGAACTAGTGGTTTTAAGCGCCTGCGAAACCGGACTTGGCCCAGAAGTGAGAGGAGAAGGGTTAGTGAGTCTCACCAGAGGCTTTATGTATGCTGGAGCCAAGCGCGTGGTTGTTAGTTTATGGAGTGTCAACGATCTAGAAACCGCAGAACTCATGCAACGCTATTACCAGCAAATGCTCCAAAACAATCTAAGCCCAGTTGCAGCATTGCGGGCGGCACAGTTGGAAATGTGGGGAACAGAAGAATGGAAAGCGCCCTATTACTGGGCGGCTTTCATCATTCAAGGAGATTGGTAGAAGGCGTTAGCTTAGACGGGGACAAATTTTAGGTAGTCTAAGCGGGCATATTCTTCTAAATTGCGACTGCCTTTAAAGGTAACTGGGGTTCCCGAAGACAGGGAGATATCGCCAAAGATTTCCCGTTCCTCAATGCGGTTCGTATTCGCATCAGCTTTCCAGGTTTTGCTGCTATTACCCACCGAGAGACTTAACTCCGATGCGCCGTCATTTTCATCAACATAGGCTGCCATCACTTTATACCGTCCGCTTGGCCCCGACCAGGTATAAGAGGCTTCCCCTGTATTGGAACCACTGTCAAGCAATGTAATCACTTTATTACCAGAAGCTTGCCAATTGGTTTCTGAGCGATAGTGAGTCAGCGACATATTTTCCGCTTCGACTTGGATAGTAGAACGAGGTGCAGGGGTAGGGGCAGGCGTCGGGGTAGGAGTAGGAGTGGGGGTTGTACTGGCCGCGACGATCTCAAAATAGTTGAGGTTGAAGGAGTCGCTTTCTGCATAGACGCGGATCTTTTGGGTACCGGCTTGTAGGGTGGCGGTGGTTTCCACATTGCGCCAGCTTTGCCAACCGCTAGCATCGGTGAAATTTAACGGCTGTCCGAGGGTTTGACCGCTAGTCGAGGCGAACCGGAGAGATTTAGTCCCTGTCGCATTCGAGGCAACTCTGGCAGAAAGTTTGTAGCTTCCAGCGGTCGGCACGTTAATGTCGTATTCTAGCCATTCACCCTTTTTAATCCAGCCGACGTTATAACCGCCGCCAGCATCAGTTGTGGTTTGAATATCGACGCCGCGATCGCTACGATATTGTCCGCCTTCATTTTGAGGGGTGAGATCGTAGGCATTACTGTAATTTTCGGCTTGAACTCTGAACCCTCCAGGAATTGTAGTGGGTTGGGGAACGCTGAAGCCAGGAGTGGGTGCAGGTGCGGGTGCTGGCGTTGGCGTTGGCGTGGGAGTGGGGGTAATATCGCCCATCATCTCCAGGTTCTCGCTGCGGCGGTTATCGGCCCATACTTGCTGACCAAACCAGGTTAAGTTCGTGGGGTTGCCATTGCTGAGTTGAGTGTGTTGTCCGCCGCCGTTACTGCCGTTCCCGGTTTTGGTGAAGTCAAAATGGTCGCCACCCCACCAACTCCAGGCAAAGCGCCCAATTTCCTTGTCTTGAGCAATTTTCAGGCCATCTTGAACGACGCCTTGGAAGGTGCCGTCACCCATTGAACCGTACTCGCCGAGGACGATGGGCAGTTTTTGGGCTTGGACTTCAGCAAAATAGTCCGCCAGTTGCTTGCTAGCGCCGACCCATTGGTCGTAGAGGTGAACGGAGAAGAGGATATTTTTTTGCTGTTTAAAGGGGTTTTGGCTGGAGGTAATGGCGCTGGCTTCTTTGTTGAAGGGTTTGTCGCTGCCCCAACTGCCGCGACCTTGACCCCAAAATACATCGTCTAGCACGATGATGTTGTTGTTACCTGCGCCGCGAATGGCGTCGATGACTTTAGTATTTTGGTTCACCCATTTGGACTTATCCCAAGAGTCGGTTCCGCCCGGTTCGTTGGAGACGTTAAACCAGACGTAGGGATTATTTTTATACTCGGAGGCGAGTTGGCGGTGCCAGTTGGCAAGTTGATCGAGTTGCCGACCTTCAAACCAGCCGCCGGTATTTTCGTGGGGTTCAATCATCACGACTACGCCCTTGCTGGTGTAGTGGTTGATGATATCTCGCACGCTACCGTTTTCTGCATACTGATATTGAGAGGGTTGCAATTCTTGGACGTTGAGGCGGATGGCGTTGAATTTCCAGGTGTTGACGATTTGATCGGAGTAGCTAATGGGGTTTCCAGGCCAGCCAAACCCAGGGCCGTTGAGGTTAACGCCTTTGGCGATGAATTCGCGACCGTTGGGGTCGTAAATTTTGCCGTTTTGGATTTCAAATTTTCCGGTTCCGGCGAGGGGAGAGGTGTTGAGTTTGGCGCTGAGGATGCCGAGTTGTTCGGGGGTGAGGGTGACGAAGGTGCCGGTGGCGCTACCGTCGGGGGTGGTGAAGCTGGCGACTTCTGCGGCTTGGTCGAGGTTTAATGCGCCGTATCCGGTTAAGGCATCCCATCCGGGTTCGTTTAGGTCTGTGGCGGTTTGTTTGAGGAGTTCTGCAATTTGGCTGGCGCTGAGTTCTGGGTTGGCGTTCCACAGGGTGGCGGCGGCGCGGCTAACGTTGGCGGTGGCGATGCTGGTGCCTTCGATGCCGAGTTCGGGGTTGAGACTGGGGGCGAGGAGGTCAACGCCTGGGGTGGAGTAGTCGGCGGCGGTGTCTCCGGTGGGGGAGAGTGCGCCGACGGCGATGATGTTGGAGAATTCGGTGGTGGCGGCTAGGGCGGAGGGGGTTTCGGAGTGGCCGGCGGCGACGACGATCAAAACGCCGCGTTCTTGGGCGTATTGCAGGGCGGTGCGTTCTTCGGGGGTGAGTTCGGTTCGGACTTCGCCTTGAGGGGTGCGGAGTTCAAAGCTGAGGTTGGCGATCGCGTTTTGTCCGCTGGCTTGCGCTTGGTTGGTATATTCGACTAAGGAGGCGGCCCAGTTTCCTCCGGCAGGATCGACGCCACGACCGATCCACAGGCTGGCGGTGTTGCCGATGGTGTGGGCGATCGCGCTGCCGTGGGTGAGGGTATCTTGAAGGACGAAGGGATCGCGATCGCCATCTACCCAATCGCTGCCAATCGTTAGGTCTGGACGATCTGCACTCGTCCAATGATTGAATCCGGTATCAATGATGCCGATGCTAGCAGGTGTGGGGAGGAGTTCGGTACCCGCTGTTGGCGATTGATAGGCGCTGGGTTGGGAAACGCGGTTATCTGCAACGAAGTTGGGATCTTGTGGGGTGAGTTCTGCGGTTGCAACGGGGTTGAGGGGGTTTCCGGTTTCTGGAATCAATGATTCAAACATCACTATTTTTCCTTGTTTCAATGCGGGTTAGGTTAGCCAGATAAAAACGCGCAGCAGGGTTCCGAACAGTCTGAATTCAAACTGTTAAATGCAGGCGTTATTGAGCAATGGCAGAATTAATGAAAATGGTGCTAGGTTTTAATTCAGTACGTTGCTAGAAATGGCTAAAAGAAACTTGTCAGGCTAACTCAAGCTCTCAAATCGCACGAGGAGTTGAGTTGCACTGAAGCAACAAAAGGGTTTAAGTCAAGAACGCTGGCGGTCTAAGTTTCGGCGTCAATTTGCCAGCCGATTTTTGACTGCAAAAACTGTAATGGCGGGTGTCAATGCGTTAAAGGTTTCCCCAAGGTGGTATGATGCGCGTGAAGGTCTTTTTCACAAATCAAGGGGATTGTTTCTCAATTCATTGGCAGGCAAGTCTAATTCTCCTGATTGCCGAGTCAAAAACGAATTGTGTCGGTGACGTTGGATAGAGTGAATGGACAATCTTGGGTTTGCATTACGTTCGTTAGTCCCAGTTTCTAAGGTTTACAGTTATGCGATTTTGAAGCATTCCGATTGATTGTTCAGTTTCTGGGCTTGTCTTTATGTTCGCTTAGTAAACCGGGAAATCAAAACCGTATATTTTCGGGTTGCTAGATTTTTCTTGATTACATCTTTAAACTACTTTGAGAGAAAATTTTCAGAGGCGTAAAGGGATGTTTCAATTCGCCTCAAAGGGTTGTTTTATAAAGCTTTGATAAAGATGGTCGGTATTTTTTGCCGGGAATTTAAATAGATGATGAATTCGCTGATATTACCCTTGACGCAGCGCAATTGGCGTGCTAGTTATACATTTTAATTTCTGACCTAAAAAGAATATTCTAAAAATCAGCGATGCGATCGCCTAAAAATTGCCTTACAGGATTACCATCGTGCTAGAGCGATCGCAATAAATGAGCCAATATTTGAGATTTCGCTTATTCACCACCCCAAAAGAAAAGTATCCGAGAATTTACTCAAATATTGCGATCGCAACTTTCCCCGCCGCCAGAAGCGTAGGAGAAAAACTCTATCAGCCTCAATTAACCGTGCAACTGAATCGCACTGTACAGCGTTTCCCCATTTCCCCGAATTTCAATCGCTTGGATAACCTTGAGTCGAGAGGCAATTTGGGATAAATCTTCAGCAAACTGTTGGTGAAGCGCGATCGCATCATCTCGCAGGGGACAGTCTACAATTAAAGTGCCGTTTGCTAGCTCAACCGTGGAAAACCGGATCAGTTGGCGATATCCCAGTCTACCTCCACCGAGCAGTCTTAACTTAATCGAATTCATATCGCGATCCTAAATCAAACCTAAAAATTCTCTAACTCCCCTTACCCTAGGGAAAGGGGTTGGGGATGAGGGAACGTTCGCCACTCCTAAAAAGGCTTGCTATCGCTATAATGCTTGGGACAAGCTGAACGGCTAAAAGATTAACCCGACTGCTTTTTGACTCAGCACTTTGCTATCCCTTTTGGAATTGAACCCCTCACTTTCTATGAACCCCGATTGATGGCTCAATTGCCCTCAATCTTGAGTGGGGTTTTTAGAGAATCTGGGAAAATTGCTCAAGTCTAAGCCTTGCGGGGTAGGTTCCCCCCCTTTGCCTTTCGACCTTTGGCTAGTCCCGATCCAGCGCCAAATCGCTAAAGTAGAATTGAGCTTTAAGCCGCGAATAATGAGCAATTCCGCTTCCGCCCATTCAGCAGACTTCAGCAACGCCAGCGTGCTGAATTATCCACCCCCATTAAAGCCGATTCATGATGTAGCGGGACCGGCTGGATATGGCGCGCCTGCTATTGTACAGCGAACCTGTACCCAAGGAGAAATAGAAGCGATCGCGCAAACCGCCGAGACAGTCCTACGCGATCCGATTTTACTGCGAATGCTTGCCGATCGCGTCTACCAACTCATGCGCGACGATCTGCGAATGCAACAGGAACGCAACGGCCGATAGCCAGGAGCAGCCAATGACCGGTAGAATCATTCAAAATAACAATGGCAACACGCAAAATAGCCAGCGAGATGTCAACGGTAAAGAGATTCACGCTCTCAACTACGTAACGGCTAATCGCTTTTACGTGGAAATTGAAAGCCAAATTACCGCTTCGTTTAGCGAATGTCAAGGCTTAGGCGTCAAAATCAAATACGAACGCTATCAAGAAGGCGGCGTTAACGACCAACAACGGATTATTCTAGGTCAATCTGAATTTTCCGATGTCACCCTCAAGCGCGGTTTAACCAACGACCTAGTATTTATCGATTGGATTAGCAAAATTTTAGTACAACTCGTAGACCGACCCCTTGATACTCGCCAACTCCGCCAAGAAGAAAACCTCGATATTCAGCCAGCCAGAACTCAATCTTCTGACCGGGCGATGCGGCGTAATGTTAATATCTTGATCTTTAATCAGGCTGGGGAAACCATGCAATGTTGGACGTTAATTGGTGCCGTTCCCGTGGGTTGGAAGGCTCCCTCATTGCAGGCCAATTCTAACACAGTGGCGATTGAAGAACTCACCCTAGCCTACGAAGGTCTCAAAGTCATGAATGCAGGATTTGACCAACGCAACAGCCGAGGCGGAGGCGCATATCTTCATAGTAACGGACGAGATAGCCAGGGTTATTTTTCCAGTTATTAATCGGTTAAACGGATGGCAGACTCCCTCAACCTTCAACCCAGTTCAATTTTAGAGCCATTGGGACTCAAGCATCCCCTGGTGCCATCGCCAGCATTAGGACAAAACTGGATTCAACCTCAATTTATTGTGCCATTGGGAGCGCGATCGCTCAACGTGCTGAATCCCTCCCTCTTTTTTGCTCAAGCCATGCCTGAGTTCCCTTTAACAGAGGTTGACTTTAACGATTCTCCCTTCTTTTCCCGCTCTCGTCCATCCCCAACCCCTGCCAACCTGCAAACCTTTTCCGAAACGACAGAACCTACCGATATCGCCGAAACTCAACCCACCCCTGTTTCAGCTTCTCCTCAAGTTGCTAATTTTTCCCCAATTCAAACTGAGTTAGCACAAACTGAACCCAACTCACAGGAGACGATAGCGCATTTCCCCCTAGCTGAAAATTCACCGCCAACCGCCTCACAGCCTCAACTCTCCCGCAACGCTGAAAGCGAACCCCTAGGCTTATCTAACCCCAACTCAATTCAAGCCAAAAGCGAAAATCCTGTACTTCCTCCCCAACAGACGCTTCCAACCTTCGCCACGCAACCCGATACTTCCCCATCGCCTCAAGGGGTTGTCGAACCTCAGCCAGTTTCTCCCGATATCCAACCGCAAAGAGAGACAAACGCTGAAACTATACCTGTAGAAGACTCTACCGTTCAATCGTCAATTCAAGAAAGCGCATCACCCAGTCAGCCTCCCACCTCTCCTGATACAGGGAATTCTTCTTTAAATTTACCTGACGCGATCGCACCTCCACGAGATATCCAATCTAAATCTACTTCCGAGACTCCAGAAGTAACGCAGTCTACAGGCGTTAATGCTTCCGAAGCAATACAACGTTCAACCCTATCCGACAACTGGGTTTCTCCAGAAGCCATCCAGCCTTCACCATCTTTAGATACTGCGGGTTGTGTACCCTCGGTAGAAAGTGCGAGTTCCCCAGAAGTTATCCAAGCAAAAAGTCTTCCAACTTCACCTGTTACAGAAACTTCAGATAGAGTAGCCTCTCTAGAAAATACTTCATCTACATCTTCCCCAGCAGAAGCTATCCAAGCGAAAAGTCTTCCAACTTCCCAACCCACTCCCGTTACAGAGACTTCAGATAGAGTAGCCTCTCTAGAACCTACTTCATCTACATCTTTCCCAGCAGAAGCTATTCAAGCGAAAAGTCTTCCAACTTCACCTGGTACAGAGACTTCAGATAGGGTGGCTTCTCCAGCAGAACTCACCTCGCCAGAAATTATCCAAGCGAAGAGTCTTCCAACTTCACCTGTTACAGAAACTTCGGATAGGGTAGCTTCTCCAGAAACTACCTCATCTACATCTCCCGCAGCAGAAGTTATCCAAGCAAGAAGTCTTCCAACTTCACCTGTTACAGAGACTTCGGATAGGGTAACTTCTCCAGAAACCACCTCATCTACATCTCCCGCAGCAGAAGTTATCCAAGCAAGAAGTCTTCCAACTTCACCTGTTACAGAGACTTCGGATAGGGTAACTTCTCCAGAAACCACCTCATCTACATCTTCCCCAGCAGAAGTTATCCAAGCGAAAAGTATTCCAACTTCACCTGTTACAGAAACTTCGGATAGGGTGGCTTCTCCAGCAGAACTCACCTCGCCAGAAATTATCCAAGCGAAAAGTATTCCAACTTCACCTGTTACAGAAACTTCGGATAGGGTGACTTCTCCAGAAACCACTTCACTTACATCTTCCCCAGCAGAAGTTATCCAAGCTGAAAGGCTTCCAACTTCTCAACCCACTCCCGTTGCAGAAACGTCAGATAAGGTAGCCTCTCCAGAAACCACTTCACTTACATCTTCCCCAGCCGAAGTTATCCAAGCAAAGAGTCTTCCAACTTCTCAACCCACTCCCGTTGCAGAAACGTCAGATAAGGTAGCCTCTCCAGAAACCACTTCATCTACATCTTCCCCAGCCGAAGTTATCCAAGCAAAGAGTCTTCCAACTTCTCAACCCACTCCCGTTGCAGAAACTTCGGATAAGGTAGCCTCTCCAGAAACCACTTCACCTACATCTTCCCCAGCAGAAGTTATCCAAGCAAGAAGTCTGCCAACTTCTCAACCCACCCCCGTTGCAGAGACTTCAGATAGGGTAGCTGTTTCAGAACAGATACAAGCAAAATCTGCTATTGCATCCCAAGATACGACTTCTGGGGAAACAATACAGCCTGTAAGTTCTGATTTTGAGGAAACCTCACCGCCTGCAACACTATCAGAAAATCCCGTTTCTTTGGAACAGACACAATCTGCGACTTCCTTCTCAGAAAGTTTGCACCTAACCCATCGGGGAGAACATTCAGAACCTGTAAGTTCCCCTTCGCCCGCAATTCAACTTCGTCTTGCAGATGAAACCGCTGAAGGTGTTGAAGCCATATCGCCAGAGATATCTGAAACTTCGGTATCTCTCCCGGAAATTCTCCAACCGATACCAGAATCAGAGATAGTAGGTAAAGCAGTATCTCAGGGAAGTGAGGAAACTCCAGACGCCACGCCAACGAGAGAATCTCAGGTTGATTCTACTCCAGTTGAATCTTTACCAATACAAACTCAAGCGGATACGTCTATTTCTGGTAATCTTCCGATTCTCTCAGATTGGATGCAAGCGGGTGAAGCTATACAGAATCAGATATCGCCAGGGGGAGATGAGACGGAAACAATAACAACTGATTCGGTTGGAATACCGGCGGGTGAAGAAATTCCTCAACCGCCAATTCAACGGTTGCAGGAAACGTCAGATTCTCTACAACGGCAGGTTAATCTCCATTCGGAAATTCCGCAAAGTTTAGGTCACGAGCAAACCGGAATACAATCTAATGGGGGTGAGGAAGGCGATGAGGGGTTGGATGCAGCAATTCCGCCTGCTTCTCCTGAAATTACAAGCGAACCTGAAACGAGGGTTTCTCGAAAGTCGATTTCTGAGATTCATTTATCAGAACAAACTGCGGTTCCCGATGAAAGCTTTTCGGAAAATAGCAATTTGCGGGAAAATGTGCCGCCTAGTGTCCCCTCTCAGTTAGACTCTCACTCGACACCTGAAGTTATCCGTCGCCAAGAGGTTGAAGCCGAGGAGATGAAACAAAGTCCGGTTTATCCTCTAGAATCGATTGCATCGGAATTGCCTGCGGTAGGTTCTCAATCCCCAATCAGGTTATCTGCGGAAGTTCCAGCTAATTCTCGTCCAGATGTTGTAGAGGAGTCTTTACCTGAGTTACCCACAGTTTTGCAAAATTTGGGGACGCTTAAACCGTTAGGTCAACCCCTACAGGCGAGTCTAAAACCTGATGAAGCGTTGTCGCCTGATTGGGTGCAAGCAAAGGCTGAAAGTGGAATCAGCCATCGTTTGCCAGAGGTGGCTTCAGAGAATCGTTCATATCTTGACCCGGATATTCCCTCAGTGGTGGCTGAACCGGTTTATGCTGAGGAAATCTCGGTTTCTCCACCCTCCCTGAGACGACGGGCAGACTATTCTCCCAGTTTATCATCCACTATAGAAAAAATATCATCATTTTCCCCAGATGTCAACCGAAAGCCAGTGGATTCTTGGGATAGCATTGCTGATTTATTGAGGCAAACAACGGGAGGGAGTCGTCGTTCTTCGAGTCCAAATATTGAGCCGACCATTGTTCAACCCTTGCGGGATGAAAGTCAATGGGATGACGATCTATGGGGAGGATTTACAAGCACATCAACGGCACAAACGGCTTCTGATTACTCAGGATTTGAGGACGTAGAAAGCGCAAGTCTCGTATCTTCTTCTCCTCCAGCGGATTCCAGGTTAGAATCCGAATTGAATGGCGAACAACCCATCCATGAAGTTGAGTCAGAAGCCAATCAACAATCGGAGCGTTCTTCAGCTAATCCGACCCAAAATCTAGAGCTTTTAGCATCGGAAATTTATCACCTTTTAAGACAACGTTTAGAAATAGAACGCGAACGTCAAGGCGGTTATTACTCAGGTCGTTTACCGTGGTAAAATTGAGGATTAAAAATGTTTTCATCTCGCAATAATGCTTCGCAACGTTTAACCTCTGGAAATAGACTTCCAAGCGGGAATAATTGGGAGTCTAATGGAACTTCGCAACGCTTAGTGAAAGCCAAGCTATTTTCGTTAGACAGTCAAGACTATGATATTCAATTTATGTTTAATCCGACGCAGTTGGATTTATCGCGTAGCGTTAAGTTGAATCAACCGCAAGGGGCAAGAAGTCGTCGAGGACAGCCCAAGGTCAGTTTCGCAGCCCCCGATCCTTGTGTCATTACTTTATCTAAGATTGTTTTTGATACTTACGAAGAAGGGGTTAGCGTTCTCGATCGGTATATTAATCAGCTTTTAAAGTCCGTTCAGTTTATTGAACAGCAAAAACGACCGCCGATTTATATTTTTCTATGGGGAGCGAATGATTATTTGGCGAGTTGCTTTGTGGAGTCGGTGAGATACCAGTTGAAGATGTTTTTACCCGATGGGACTCCCGTGAGGGCTGAGGTGAATTTAACTTTAAAAGAAGTTGATGCTTCGGTTGTGGAGGGACAACAACGCCGTCCTGAAAATGTCGATCGATTTGGGGATAGCCGGGAGAGTCGTTTAAACTCCCCGGAACGAAACCGCGTCTCTGAAGAGACAGAACAGCGGCGAAACGGTCGCTAGCTTATAGAGGCTGGCGAATTCGACCTTTGGGGAATAGCTGAAGCCTGGGGCGCATTTTATGCTGGCAACGACGGATTTCTCAGAACCCTGATGCAAGCACTTTCTGGTGGGGGATTATCAGCCAATCGCGATGTCCCTCCTTCTCGCTATCTTGCCCTTCCGTATTTAGAGATTGACGGACGCAAAGCCGCGCGAAATCCGCAAGATTCGTCCGATCCGCTAATGGACGATCTGATGGAAGATATTATCCAAATTGCGGCAGAGGAAAGCTTGCACCGACCGTCAAAATTTACGCTGGTTGTCAAAAATGATTATTTCCCAGGACGCGATCGCGATCGCCCCTGGCGCTACCAAGAATTACTGGAAATCGGTAAACCCGTCAAAATTGGCTTTCAAGCCAGCACCACCGCCCACCAAGATTTTGAACATCCGCATCAAGACTTAATCTTAGAAGGGGAAATTACCGGGATAGAAACCCACTTCACCGACCAATCCCAAGCCCCTATTATCGTTCACGGTTATGATGTCTCTCACCGCTTGCATCGCGGCAGATATAACCGATCCTTCCAAAACATGACCGATAAGGATATTGTCAAAAAGATTGTCGAGGAAGTTGGGATACCTGTAGGAACCTTAGACAACACCGGATCGCCCCATGACTATGTTTTTCAAGAAAATCAAACCAATATGGCGTTTTTGCGAGAACGCGCGGCGCGGTTAGGATTTGAATTATTCATGCATGATGGGAAACTGCATTTTCGCAAACCCAAAGCGGGTTCAGAAATTGAGTTGAAATGGTTAAAAGATTTGCATAGCTTTCGAGTCCGCGTTACCAGCGCCGAACAAGTCAGCAGTGTAGAAGTGCGCGGTTGGGACTATAGCGAGAAAAAGCCGATTGTCGAAACTGCACCCAAACCTCAAGCTTCAAACCCCATTACTCAAACCGAGAATGGTAAAGGGAAAGAGACTAGCACGCTTTTTAACCTGAATCGCAATCCCCCGAAGATGGTAGTCGTAGACCAACCCATCTTTCAAGGTAAAGAAGCAGAAGCGATCGCCAACGCCCTATTTAACGAACTCAGCGGCGAATTTGTCTACGCCGATGCTAAAGGAGAAGGCGATCCGCGCATTCGCCCCGGAAAAGTCGTTAAAGTTGCAGATATGGGCCTGCATAGCGGTAAATATTACGTCACCGAAACCCGCCATCTCTACTACGAACGCTTCTACACCACCGAATTTAGCGTCCGAGGTTCGCGGGGAGGTAGCCTTCTCGATGTCGTTTCTCCCCAACACCACCTGCAACCCGGACAAACCCTGATGGTGGGTATTGTGACTGATAATAAAGATCCCAAGGGTTGGGGAAGAGTTAAAGTTAAATTTCCTACCCTGACTGAAGAACACGCTAGCAACTGGGCGCGAGTTGTCGCCTTGGGTGCAGGTAGCCAGCGGGGGTTTGACTGTCTCCCAGAGATTAATGATGAAGTCTTAGTCGCCTTTGAACATGGCGATATTCATCGTCCTTACGTCCTTGGTGGCGTTTGGAATGGCAAAGATGCGCCTCCCGCCTCCATAAACGATACGATCCAAAGCGGACAAGTGCGCTTGCGTACCCTGAAAACCCGCACCGGACATACCTTGCAGTTTGTTGAAGAGGACAAAGGTAGCAGCAAAGATGGGATTTACGTCCAAACTTCCGGCGGTCACAAATTGCGCTTGAATGATAGCGATCGCACTATCGAAGTTGAAACCGCTAACGGTCACAAACTCACCCTCAGCGACATGAACCAAAATATCACCCTCAAATCCACAGGTAGCATCAACATCCAAGCCGCCACCACCCTAGAAATTAAAGCCAATGGCACCATCACCGTCAAAGGCAGCATGATTTTCTTAAATTAACCCCCCATCCCCCCATTTCCCCATCCCCCCACCCTCTTCCCCACTCAGCACACCGCTACGCGGAAGCAAGCTACAGCACTCAGCACTCAGCACTCAGAGAAGCACTATGAAAAAACCCGCCGCCCGCTTAGGAGATATGACCGCCCACGGTACGCCCTTAACGCCAGGTTTAGGGAGTCAGAACGTGTTTATTGGAAAAATTCCCGCTTGGCGAGGCGTATCGCCAGCGCAGGCGGCGCAACTGACCAATACCTTTAACCAGGGGATGAATGCGATCGCCCAATCACAAATAGAAGCCCTCGCCGTTAAAGGAACCCCAGCTTCCCCGGCGGCGGAAGCCAAAGTAGCGACAACCATCATCACAACCGTACAAATGATGACCCAACTGATCTCTAGCTTCACGGCTGATAAACATCTTTGTCCCCTATTGTACGGTGTAGTTCCACATGGAAGTGGCGTCGTCATTGATGGCAGTTCCACCGTTTTTATCAATAACTTAGCCGCCTGTCGCGTAGGAGATACCATTCAAGAAACCCTCTCGGTGAATAAAATCGCCGCAGGTTGTCCCACTGTCACGATCGCTTAAGGAGGAAAACGATGAGTCCTTGGAGGAGTGAAAAATTCCGCAACCTCAACTTTCCCACCTGGGGTAAGTCCATACTCCTGACCAGCCTGATTGTGAGTGGGGTTGTGGTAGGTTTGCGACAATTGGGCGCATTACAATCTTTAGAATTAGCCGCATACGACCAGATGATGCGCTGGCGTCCCGATGAAGGGCCTGACGATCGCCTGTTAGTCGTGGGGGTTAGCGAAAGCGACATTCAAACGCGCCGCGAATATCCCCTAGAGGATGGAACCCTAGCGCAACTGTTGGAACGCTTAGAAGCCGCCCAACCGCGTGCAATTGGCGTTGATATTTTGCGCGATGTGCCTCAAGGGGAAGGACGCCAAGCCTTAATCTCTCAATTAGAAAATAGCGATCGCATTATTACAGTTTGCCAGATGAGTTCCGTCGATGAACCGGGGATTGCACCGGCACCCGGAGTTGCGCCCGAACAAGTGGGTTTTGCAGACTTACCCATCGATCCGGGAGGAACCCTGCGCCGCGCCATATTGCTATCCATTCCCCAAGAGTCGGAATTACCCGTTCCCTCGCAACATATCTGTAACGATCCAAACCCTGACAATCAATTACTATCCTTTGGGTTTAACTTAGCCTTGCTGTACCTGATGGAAGAAGGGTTTGAACCCGAACTGCTAGACAATGGCAATATGCAGATTGGTTCAACCGTCTTTAGACGCTTAACGCCTAACGCCGGGGGTTATCGACGGGCAGATACCGGAAATTACCAAATTTCCCTCAATTATCGATCGCACCGTAATGCCGTGCAACAAGTCACAATAACCGATGTTTTAGAGGGAAATGTTGACCCTAATTTAATTGAAGACCGGATTGTCTTAATTGGCTATACGGCCTCCATTGTCAAAGATGACTTTTACACCCCCTACAGCGCTGCAACAGACGCTTGGCGAATGCCAGGAGTGGTCGTTCACGCCCAAAACGTCAGTCAGATTTTAAGTGCCGTTCTCGATAATCGTCCCTTAGTTTGGTATTGGCCAGAAGGGGTAGAAATCCTCTGGATCTTTGCTTGGGCACTCTTCGGATCTGCGATCGCCCTATTTACCCGCCGCCTCTGGGTGTATGGCGTTTCGATCGTCATCGCGATCGCCGTTCTGTATGGCGTTGTTTACCTGCTATTCCTGGGTTCTGGGTGGGTTCCTTTGGTTCCGGCTGCGATCGCGCTTTTGGGAGGAACGCTGAGTTTTTTTTTCGTCAAACATGGCAAAGCCATCTACCAAGGGGTGAAGAAAATCATCATCAACATTGAAATTGATGAGGAGAAAAAACAACAACAGATCGCAGCCATCACCGAAAGCGATACCTTTACCGAACTGCAAACCCGCGCCGCCGAATTGCGCCAAACTCGACAGCGAACCCGCCGCCGCGATCGTCCCACCCCCGTCTTAACCCCTGCTACCCCAGAAGACGATAGCGACTACTTGCAAAATCTCCAGCAAAAAGGCAAAACTTTAAGACGCCACCCAGAAACCACACCCCTACCGGAAACCGCCTCACCCCTGGTTGCTGTTCGGGAGACACCAAACGGCACCTCAAACACTGTTGACTTCTTCGATCGATTCCGTCGCCAGCCTCAAGCTACCCCAGTTCTCGATACTCCCCCTCCTCCTTCCCCCATCCCGTCAGAAGCAGAGTTGCCCAGCTTACCCAAACGCGCCCGCAGACGCCGCACCAGTAGCGAACCGCGCCCATTAACTGCGCCCCAAACCGCTGAAGATGAAACAGACTATCTACAAAGCCTGCAACAACGGGGACAACACCTCAAAAAGACCTAAGCCCTAGTCTCCCCATTACGACCTTTGGCGAATAGTGCCTCACTCAATATGTTTGTTAGCGTAGCATCGATCTTCGGCTGGGGGAGTGTCGATGCAACAGAACCGTGGCAACCCAAACCATACTCATCTCGGTACGGGATGGGCTTTTTTTCCGCGAGTTAACGTACAAGGTGGAATTCAACTCAGTTCGGACACTCAAAATATAGAAGAATCGATCTGGATTATCCTCCGCACAGAAATCGGCGAACGCGTTTATCGTCCCACCTTTGGATCGCGCCTTTCTGAACTCACCTTTGCACCTTTAAATACGCAAACCCTCCTCCTCATTCGCCTATACGTGCGCGAAGCCTTAGAAATGTGGGAACCGCGTATTATTCTCGATAACATTCAAACCGATCCCGATCCAGTACGCGGTCGCATAGACATCATTATCGACTACCACCCCAAAGACTCCTACAACTCCCGCAGCCTAGTTTATCCCTTCTATCTTTCTTCCTAGCCAACAGTGAGTGCTGAGTGGGGAAAAGGATGGGGGGAAAGGAGTTCCGAGTTCCGAGTAGTGAGTTCCAAGTGGGGGGAAAGGAGTTCCGAGTTCCGAGTTCCGAGTTCCGAGTTCCGAGTGGGGGGAAAGGAGTGCTGAGTTAATAGTTACCCAGTTTTTCTATCTCTTCTTCCCTAACCTCCAACTCCCAACTCCCTTCTTCCCCCATCCTCTTCTTCCCTAACCTCCAACTCCCAACTCCCTTCTTCCCCCATCCTCTTCTTCCCTAACCCCCAACTCCTAATTCCCAACTCCCTTCTTCCCTAACCCCCAACTCCCAACTCCCTTCTTCCCCAACCCCCAACTCCTAATTCCCAACTCCCTTCTTCTCCAACCCCCAACCCCCAACTCCCAACTCCCTTCTTCTATGGAATTTGACTTTTTACCAAACTTACCGAAATCGAATTTAGACGATCGCACTTTCAAAGATTTAGTTGATGAGTGCATCTTGAGAATTCCCCGCTATTGTCCGGAGTGGACGAACTATAACGCTAGCGATCCGGGAATCACGTTAATTGAGTTATTTGCTTGGTTAACCGATCAAATGTTGTTGCGGTTTAACCAGGTACCGCGACGCAACTATATTGCTTTTTTAGAAGTATTGGGCGTTCGCCTGCAAGCCCCTACGCCAGCCCAAACGGATATTACCTTTTATTTGACAACCACTTTACCCGAACCCTATACGATTCCCTTGGGGGTAGAAGTGGCCACGCTTCGGACTCAGACAGATGAAGCCATTGTTTTTAGTACCGATGCGCCATTAACCATCAGCCATCCCAGTTTGCGGCATTTTTTGACCGCCCAGACGGTGGAAAACGAACCGCAAGCTTTGCGCGATCGCATTACGGGTTTATGGACGCAACGGTCTAACGGAGAATGGACGGGAAGAGAATTATCTCTATTTAACGAACAACCCGAACCGGGGAATTGTTTCTATTTGGTCTTTAACCCAGAAGAACAAATTGAGGGAAACGTCCTGGCGGTTACGTTTAAAGGAGAGGCTGCTACCCCCACAGGCATTAACCCCGATGCGCCGCCGCGCCGTTGGGAAGCCTGGAATGGCACCACCTGGCAACCCGTTCTTATCCAAGAAAGCGATGATGGGACGAAGGGGTTTAGCTTTAGCGAAATTGCCCAACAGGGGGGAAACCCTTTACAGGGTTCCGATATCTTATTACATCTGCCCACCCGCTGGCCGGTTGCCCATTTCACCACCTATCAAGGGCGCTGGTTGCGTTGCGTTTATACAATTCCTCAAACCAACCAACCCGGTTACAATAGTTCTCCTCGCATTATTAGCCTCGCCGTGCGTTCTGTGGGGGGAACAGTTGGGGCGAGTCAAAGTAGCTTAATTCAAAACGAACTTTTAGGCGAAAGCGACGGAACGCCGGGTCAAAGTTTTCAATTGCAAGGCTTCCCCATCCTCCCCCGACGGGAAGGCGAATATCTGATTGTGACGCCGCCGGGAGGATTGCCGCAAGCTTGGCAAGAAGTCTCAGATTTTGCCAGTTCCACCGCTGAAGATTTGCACTATACCTTAGATTCGCGTACGGGAATCATTCAATTCGGCCCTTTAATTCGCGAACCCTCGCAACTGGTGCAACAAACCTGGGAACGCTATCCCAGAACAGACGGTATCACCCCTACCCAGGCGTTACCCTCCGCTTCCCGAAGCCTGCAACCGTTAGGCCCTACCCCTCTGGGCCCGCAGCTAGAACGCCAATATGGGGCCGTTCCGCCCAGAGGTTCTACCCTGCGAATGGTGGGGTATCGGGTGGGGGGAGGACGCCGGGGAAACGTGCAGCGGGGGACTCTAATTATCCCAAAGTCTGCTATTCCCTACGTGGCGCGAGTCATTAACCACTGGCCGGCGCGTAATGGGGCGGATGCTGAATCGTTGGAGGACGCTGTACTGCGGGTTCCGGCAATGTTGCGGACTCGCGATCGCGCTGTCACCCCAGAAGACTTTGAAGCCTTGGCCCTGCAAGCCGGAATGGGGGCAGTAGCCCGAACTCGCTGCCTTAGTGCCACAGAACGCCAAGAAGCCGGAACCGTACGTTTATTAATTGTGCCGCAAGCCAATACAGATGCGATCGCAATGGGAATGGGCATCCACCCCGAACGCTTCGCCCTCACCCCCCAACTGCAAGATCGAATCCTCGCTTACCTCAACGAACGCCGCTTACTCGGTATCCAAGTCAAATGCATCGAACCCAACTACGTCGGCGTCTCCGTCCAAACCGAAGTCGCCCTCGAACCCGCCTATAACAACCCCCAAGCCCAAGAAGAAATCCTCTTTAACCTCCGCGTCGCCCTCTACCGCTTCCTCAACCCCCTCACCGGAGGTTCCGACGGGAAAGGCTGGCCCTTCGGTCGTCCCCTCTACCCCAGCGATATCGTTACCCTCTTCCAACAAACCCCCGGCGTCCGCTATCTCGGCGTCGTTCAACTCTTCGAGATCCGCAAACAAAACGCCACCTGGGTACGCACCCTCCCCCTAGACCCCGTTATCGAACCCGGCCCCCAAGGCCTCCTCTGTTCCTGGGCCGATAACCGCCTCCGTTCTGGCCATGTCATCTCCATCCTTTC
The DNA here is from genome assembly GCF_001746915.1 of Desertifilum tharense IPPAS B-1220. NCBI lineage: Bacteria > Bacillati > Cyanobacteriota > Cyanophyceae > Desertifilales > Desertifilaceae > Desertifilum > Desertifilum tharense. The sequence continues at coordinate 41,362 of NZ_MJGC01000051.1, read as the reverse complement.
CTGAGTGCTGAGTGTAAAGTGCTGAGTGCTGAGTGGGGGAAAGAGTGCTGAGTGTAAAGTGCTGAGTGCTGAGTTAGAAGAAAGAATGACAGATAAAAGAAAGTAGAGTAGACAATGCTAAAGGTTGAATGCTGAGTTAGAAGAAAGAATGATAGACAAAAGAAATAGTTGTGGGAGGAAGCCAGATGAGTAGAGTAGACCGATTTGAAGATTTGATTGCTTGGCAAAAAGCACGGATGCTAACCCAGGAGATTTATCAAGCCACACGCCAGGGCGAGTTTTCTAGAGACTTTGGGCTAACGGGGCAAATGCAACGAGCATCGGTTTCCATCATGTCTAACATTGCTGAAGGCTTTGAGCGAAATAGACCCGGCGAATTTCATCAATTTCTTTCCATTGCTAAATCTTCTTGTGCCGAAGTCCGTTCTCAACTTTATGTCGCTTTAGATGTTGGCTATCTTAATCAAAATCAATTTAACCAACTTTTATCCCAATCTCAAGAAGTCGCCAAAATCATTGGCGGTTTACGGTCATCCATAGAGAAAAAAAGAGATGACTCTAACCGCTAAATCCTCTTCTCCCACTCAGCACTCAGCACTTTACACTCAGCACTCAGAAACCCACTCAGCACTCAGCACTTTACACTCAGCACTCTGTTCCCCACTCAGCACTCAGCACTTTACACTCAGCACTCAGTAAGTGGCTTGCAGCCGACTGAGGAGATAGTCACCGGCTAGGATGGAGGGGTATTGGGGAGGGTGTTGTTCGCTGTGACAACTGGGGAGACAAGCGATCGCGCTTTTGGGGTTAGGATGGCAAAAATAAGCGATTGAGTAGCGATGTTGTCCTTGTTTTTCAGTGGGGGGAACCCTGACGCGATGGGGGGTTGAGCGAAAAACGTCGTTAGTCCAGCGCTGCATTAAATCCCCAAGATTTACTAAAAGGGTTCCGGGAATGGGAACCGCCGCTACCCATTCCCCACTCACTGTTTGCACTTCTAGCCCGCCAATGTCATCTTGAAATAACAGCGTTAAGCTCCCATAATCTGAATGCGCCCCGGCGCGAATTTGTCCGGGTTTGGGCAATTGAGCAATTGGGGGATAGTGCAGCAAACGGAGGGTATTGTCGTACTCGTCATGTAGGGGCGTAAAAAAGTCCTTGGGGAGATCTAGGGCGATCGCAAAAGCTTGTAAAATCCTCAACATCTCCTCAGCACAAGCTTGCCAGAACGTTAACAGAGTCGGCTGAAACCCTTCTAAATCATCCGGCCAGCGATTCATAGTTAAAGCTGATGGACTCGCCGCTTCCTGTTTGCCTAAATTAAATGCTTCTTTGAGATCCCCTGGCTGACTGGGATCGAGACGTTCGCGTTCTATCCCCACATAACCGCGATTGCTAACCTCATCAGACCAAGCTAACTGACTCTTTTTCTCTAAGGGAAGAGCAAATAAAGCCTGCATTTGCTCAAACACTTGGTTAACCAAAGCTTGGGGAATCCCGTGATTGCAAACATAAAAGAAACCCACCCCGCGACAGGCGCGAGAAATCTGGTCTGCAATCTCCCGTTGTGCGACCGGGTTCCCGGTTGCAAAGGGCGCAAAATCAATAATGGGAATTGTAGAGTTAAACGCGAGTGGAGCCATATTAACCGTTAGTTTTTCTCAAATTTCTCAGGTTGAGAGTCTCAGCCTTTGCCACAATAGCTAGAGTCGTTCAGAGAAAGCGTTATGCCTCCAACAGTTTTAATTACAGGTGCATCTCAAGGTAGCGGAAAGGCGACTGCTTTATTGTTTGCCCGTAAGGGCTATAACGTCGTTTTAGCAGCACGTCAGGCGGATCGACTAGAAAGCGTAGCACAAGCGGTTCGAGAAATCGGCGTATCAGCCTTAGCCATTCCCACGGATGTCAGCCAAATTGAAGCCGTGCAAAAGTTGGTAGAGCAATCTTTAGGCTTTTACGACCAGATTGATGTTTTAGTAAATAATGCCGGAATTTGCCTAACCGGAGAAATGGCCAATACTTCCCTAGAAGACTGGCAACAAATTATGAATGTCAACTTTTGGGGTTATGTTTATACCATTCAAGCTTTGCTGCCCCATTTCCTCGAACGCCAACAAGGGACAATCGTGAATGTGGGTTCCTTTGGTGGCAAAATGCCGCTACCGAATATGACCGCTTATTGTGCCAGCAAGTATGCCATAACGGGGATGACGGAAACCCTGCGCCTAGAACTAACCCCTAAAGCGATTCATGTGGGTATTGTTCATCCTGGGATTATTAATAGCGATTTCTTGGAACGGGCGGTATTTAAGGGAACGGAAACGGATACCCAAAAAGGTCGTCAACGGATGCAGGAGATATTACAAGGTCCCATCGTCAGCCAACCCGAAGAAATTGCTCAAGCCGTTTGGGATGTTGTGCGCTTCAAGGTTGACGAGAAAGTGGTTGGCCCCATTATGGTAGCCACCGAAGCCTATCGCTTATTCCCCGGTTTAACTCAGTGGATGTTGGAACAGGGCGTGATGGGGAGTTAGGAGATGGGGGGATGGGGGGATGGGGGGATGGGGGGATGGGGGGATGGGGGGATGGGGGGATGGGAATTGGGAGTTGGGAGTTGGGAGTTGGGGAATAAGGGAATTGGGAGTTGGGAGTTAGGGGTTGGGGAAGAAGAGATAGAAAAACTTGGTAACTATTAACTCAGCACTCTATTCCCCCCACCTCCCCACCTCCCCATCCCCCCACCCTTTTCCCACTCGGAACTCGGAACTTACTCAGCACTCAGCACTTTACACTCAGCACTTCAACGCAGTCTTCTACCCGTACCACCATCAGCAGGATCGAGGAAGGGGCGGAGGTTAATGGCGGACGATCGCGATCGCGGATTTTGTCCTAAGTTGGATAAGTCGATGCCGAGTTCTCGGTTAAGCTGACCGAGGATATCGAAGGAACGTCCCCCATCTACAAAGGTGTTAATTGCTTGGGTTGATTCGCCGCGATCGGCTATGGTTAAATTTTCAAAGACGCGATCGCGGGTGAGTTGCGGGTCTTGACCGGGTGGAACGGTGAATACGATCCGGCAAGCTGAATCGCGTACAGAGGTTGCACAGACGATATCGTAGCCATTCTCTAGCCCGGTTTGTAATTCCAGCAAACCATCGGGGCGATAAAATTCTAAGCGGCGGCTAATCTCGTTACAGCGTCTCTCTTCACTCCATCCTCCTCCTAAAGTGGTGGGTTTTGCCCAAGCATAGAAAGCGCCGGGTTGACTGTCGGGTTCGTACATGACGGTGTAGGAACCATCCACCAGTTGGCAGGTAAACCGAGGGGTATCCGCAGGATTGGTAGAAGCGGGTTCGAGTTCTGGTAAATCGGGTTCTAGCTGTTTTATACCCTGGGAGGGGGTCGCAGAACTGGGCGGCATCCATGTTGCGCTAGCCAGCAAGCTGAATAGCGATAAGCGCATCGCCTGTTTTCCCCAATGGGTGACTTGATGGAATGATAAGAATTTCTGCATCAATCCGCTTCCTTGGCATAAACTCACATTTTTCTGTGATAGCATTTCTGACCAAAAGGTTGCGATCGCCTTTAGAGGGGACTGCTTAATAACCGATCGGTTCTCCAATAAAATGAGTTTATTTCACAAAACTTTATTAATTAGTAACCGTATCTTATACTACGCAAGGATTGGTAATCAGATAAGGAGTAGTGGCACGATGTCGGAGGCGCACAGGCCCCTGACTGTCCCGAAGGAGCTTTTAGCCCCATCCGGTGACGTTAACCCCAATGTACTGATGTTTCTAACTTCAGTAACCCTCGTTTCTGTCTCTACAGTGGGTTATTTTTGTTGGAACTGGCCGGACTGGTTGAGTTTTTGCAGCAATGTTCTCGCCCTCCATATGGTCGGGACAGTCATTCATGATGCCTCTCATCATGCTGCCCATCGCAACCGCATTATTAATGCCATTCTGGGGCATGGTAGCGCGTTAATGCTGGGGTTTGCTTTCCCGGTGTTTACGCGGGTTCATATGCAGCATCACGCCAATGTCAACGATCCCGAAAACGATCCGGATCACTTTGTTTCAACGGCGGGTCCCTTGTGGTTGATTAATGCCCGATTTTTCTATCACGAAATTTTCTTCTTTAAACGGCGGCTGTGGCGCAAGTATGAGTTGTTGGAATGGTTTCTTAGCCGCTTAATTGTCGTTGCGATTGTTTGGTTTGCGATACAGCACCAGTGTTTGGGCTATGTGATGAATTTTTGGTTTGTCCCGGCGGGTGTGGTGGGGCTGGCGTTGGGGCTATTTTTTGATTATCTGCCCCATCGTCCCTTTGTGGAGCGCGATCGCTGGTTGAATGCTAGAGTCTACCCCAGCCGCATCCTAAACCTATTGATTGGCGGGCAAAATTATCACCTCATTCATCATCTGTGGCCTTCCATTCCCTGGTATCGGTATCAAGCCGCCTACGAAGCCACCAAACATTTATTAGATGAGAAGGGTTCGCCCCAGTCGTTGGGCTTATTAGAAAAAACAGAATTTTGGAGTTTTCTTTACGATGTGTTTATTGGAATTCGCTTCCACCGTCGTCCTCAACCCATTGTCGAAAGTGCGATCGCTCTTTCTTTAGACGAAAAAACTGAAGAGCAAAACCTTCCAACTTCTGTCTCTTAACTCCTCGAATGAGGGCAGATGGGGTGAAGTTCTCACTCCATCTTCAATTTATCTAAATGGGGGGTTCGGGGGGCTATAATACCCCCGTCATCATCTCTGATTTGGCGGCGGGATACTTCGACAAACTCAGTAACAACATGGACACCCCGCGCGAGTCGATTCCCCTCAATGGGGATGAGACAAGCATTTACTAGACAGCACAAGCCCAGTAAATGTAATACAATTCCTGTATGCTGACACTGAACTACCGAACTCCGAATCTATCCAGATACCGCTCAACAGCAAACACTGATTGAGTGGATGGAAATCTGTCGAGGCGCTTATAACTATGCGCTTCGGGAGATCAAGGATTGGTGCAATAGTCGCAAGTGCTTGGTAGACAGATGCTCCCTTGAGAAAGAGTATATTCTCTCTCCTGAGCTGAAGTTTCCAGGCGTTATTCAGCAACTCAACAACTTACCCAAAGCCAAGAAGAATTTTCCTAAATTGAGCGAAGTTCCTTCCCAAGTCCTTCAGCAAGCTATTAAACAGTTGCAGAGAGGTTGGGAATACTTTCAACAGAGAGGTTTTGGCTTCCCCAGATTCAAAAAGTTCGGGCAATTCAAGTCGTTGCTGTTTCCTCAATTCAAGGAAAACCCAGTAACAAACTTGCATATTAAATTGCCCAAGATTGGGACAATCCCACTTAACTTGCATCGACCCATCCCTGCTGGATTTGTGATTAAGCAGGTACGAATCTTGAGGAAGGCGGACAGATGGTATGCATCTATTAGTTTGCAATGTGATGTCAACGTTCCCGACCCAATACCGCATGGTCATCCCATCGGTGTTGATGTTGGGTTGGAAAAGTTCCTGGCAACCAGTGACGGCGTTCTCGTAAAACCACCCTTATTTTTCAAGCAACTGCAAGGCAAGCTGAAATTGCTGCAACGTAGATTGTCGAGAAAACAGAAGCGGTCTAAAAACTACGAGAAACAGCGTATCAAAGTTGCTAGACTTCATCACCAAATTGGCAACACAAGATCGGACTTTCACTTTAAGCAAGCCCATAGCCTTTGTGACGCTGGTGATATGGTCTTCATGGAAGATTTGGACTATCGAACCAGCGCTAAAGGGATGTTTGGGAAGCATATGCTTGATGCTGCATTTGGACAGTTCAGAAGCATCGTCAAGTATGTGTGCTGGAAACGGGGAAAGTTCTTTAGTGAAGTCGATGCTAGGGGGACTTCTCAAACCTGTCCCGAATGCGGTGGCGAAGTCAGAAAAGACCTGAGTGTTAGAGTCCATGACTGTCCTCATTGTGGATACAAAACAGATAGGGATGTAGCAGCAGGTCAGAATATTAGAAACAGAGGAGTCAAGCTAATTAGTACCGTTGGGCAGACGGGAACGGAAACAGCCTGTGCAGTCGAACTACCGGGGATGGTAGAGAAATCTCCATCTAGGCAAGTGGCGAAATCCCCTAAAGGAAAAACCAGGAAACTCTCAAAGTGATTTGGGAAGCCCCCACTATAATCTTTGATTTAGTGGGGGAGGATGTCACCGACGGGTGAGAATACCTTGGGTTGGGCTTAAAAAGAGGGTAATCAGAAATAGCGCAATCGTGCTGAGTGCGATCGCAGCCCCAGAGGGAACATCCCAATAGTAGCTCAAATACATCCCAATAATACTACTGAAGGCCCCAAAGATAGCCCCTAAAATCATCATGTGATGCAGTTCCTTGACCCACAGATAGGCGCTAATTCCAGGGCCAATTAATAAAGAAACTACTAAGATTACGCCTACAGCTTGCAAACTGGCAATAATGGTTAAAGTAATGGCAGAAATTAAGCCAAAATGAATCCAACGCACGGGTAGCCCAATTGCTCGCGCCCCCAAGGGGTTGAAGGTGTAAAATAGCAGTTCTTTATAAAAAAGTTTTACTAAAATAAGGACAAATAAGGTTATCCCTAAAGTCCGCATTACATCCTCGTGGGTAACGGCTAGAATATCGCCAAATAGAAAGCCATGTAAGTCTAGGCGGCTTCTGAGTACGGTAATTAAGAGAATTCCTAAAGAAAGGAAACCGGAGAAAACTAAAGCCATCGCAGCATCTACTTTAATGCGCGATTGAGATTGTATCCCCGCAATGACTAAGGTACTTAGCATTCCAGAAAATAAGGCCCCAACGAAGATATCAATTCCTAGATGAAAGGCAATCACTAAACCGGGTAAAACTGCATGGGCGATCGCATCTCCTAATAATCCCATTTGTTGGACAATTAAAAAACTCCCCACTACAGAACAGAGAATTCCTAGCAAAATTGCGACCGCGATCGCATTTTGCATAAATCCAAAACTCAGCGGATCGGTAATAATGTGAATCATACTTGTCTATTTTTGAGTGTCAAAATTACAAAATTAAACTTCTATATCCCTTTAGCGATCGGCTGTTAACTGCCACAAAACAGAATCGCCGTAGGCTTGTTGCAGGTTTTGTGAAGTAATGACCTCTGATTTTGAACCTTGGGCAATTAAATATTTATTCAAGAGTAAAAAGCGGTCGTATTGACGGGCGGCTTCCCCTAAGTCATGACCGACTACTAATAGGGTTTTTCCGGCGGTTTTGAGTTCGTCAAAGATGTTAAAAATAATGGTTTCTGTGGTCTTATCAATGCCCACAAACGGTTCGTCAAAGAAGAATAAATCGGCTTCTTGGGCTAAAGATTGGGCTAAAAAGACGCGCTGCTGCTGTCCCCCAGAGAGTTCTCCAATTTGGCGATGTCTGAATTCCCACATTCCCACCCGTTCTAAAGCGGCTTGAACGATGGCTTTGGAGGCGCGAGAGGGGGAACGCAACCATCCGGTGTGGCGGGTTCGTCCCATCATTACTACGTTTTTGACGGTAATTGGATAGTCCCAGTCAATTTGCGATCGCTGCGGTACGTAAGCAACCTGAGATAATTGGCGCGATAAGGCTTGGTTGCGATAGCGGATAATCCCTTGACGTTTGGGGATGAGTCCCAAAATCGCTTTAATCATCGTGCTTTTTCCCGCACCGTTGGGACCAATGACGCCGACAACTTGCCCCGGATTGAGGCTAAAGCTGATGTTTTCTAGCGCCGCAGTTCCTCGGTAGTTGACTGCGAGATGCAGAACCTCTAACATAAAAGGTATTATCCAAGAGTGATAATCATTATCATAGCCAAGCTTTTGACTGTCAAACTCAGCTTGCCCTAACCAAAGACTTTGCACAGCCGCAGGGAAGGAAAACTGAAATGGATCGAGTGCCTGTAACGGTTTTAACCGGGTATTTGGGTGCGGGAAAAACCACCCTCCTTAACCGCATCCTCACCTATGAACATGGGAAGAAGGTCGCCGTTATCGTCAACGAATTTGGCGAAGTGGGAATTGACAATCAATTGGTGATTGATGCTGACGAAGAAATTTTTGAGATGAATAACGGGTGTATTTGTTGCACCGTGCGCGGCGATTTAATTCGGATTATCGGCAATTTGATGAAGCGGCGCAATCAATTTGACCATTTGGTGATTGAAACCACGGGTTTAGCCGATCCGGCCCCAGTGATTCAAACCTTTTTTATGGATGACGATATGCGGGATAAACTCTCGCTAGATGCGGTGGTGACAGTGGTGGATGCCAAACACATTCATCAGCATTGGGAAGCGGATGAAGCCCAAGAACAGATTGCGTTTGCCGATATTATTTTGCTGAATAAAGTGGATTTAGTCAGCCCCGACGAATTGACAGAACTCGAAAACCGGATTCGGGCAATGAATGCGATCGCCAAAATTTATCGCACCCAAAATGCCTATCTAGAAATGGAGGCTTTGCTAGGCGTGCAAGCCTTCGATCTGCAACGCGCCTTAGAAGTAGACCCCCAATTTCTCAGCGAAGACGCCCACGAACATGATGAAACCGTGGGTTCAGTGGCGATCGCAGAACCCGGAGAACTCGACGGCGACAAACTAAACCAATGGATTAGCGAACTGTTACGCACCCAAGGGCCCGATATTTTTAGAATGAAAGGCATCCTCAACATTGCCGGAGAAGACCATCGTTTTGTGTTTCAAGGGGTGCATATGCTCTTTGACGGCACCCGCGATCGCCCTTGGAAGCCAACGGAAACCCGCAAAAACGAACTAGTCTTTATTGGGCGTCACCTGAATGCCAGCCAACTGAAAGAGGACTTTCGCCAGTGTATGGTTTAAGCCGCAATTCCAAAGCTGCACCGATCTCCCAACTGGCGTATCAAACCCAGTTCAGCGAATATGTCACCGCGATCGCCTATTCCCCCAACGGGCAAACCCTAGCCATTAGTACCGCAGAAGGTGCGATCGCCCTGTGGCAAAACGGCAAGCTGCAACCCCTCACCCCTAACCATCAAGATGCGGTCAATGCGATCGCCTTTTCTGCTGATGGGCGCTACTTCGCTTCCGGGGGACAAGATGGCCGCCTGCTTATTTGGCAGCTTCCTGAGTGGGAATTGGTTGCAAACTTAGAACATAATTCCGCCTGGGTGGAACACCTCGCCTGGAGTCCCCACCGTCCCCATCTAGCCTTTAGCTATGGGCGCTACGTGCAAGTTTGGGATGCCCAAACCCAAGAAGTGGTTGTTACCTTGAACTTTGAAGCCTCATCCGTCAGCGCGATCGCATGGCACCCGATTGTTGAAGATTTAGCGATCGCCGGATACCAAGGCGTTAAAATCTGGTCAGCTTCCGACTGGGACGACGACCCTGAAACCCTCGTTATCCCTTCTGCCAGTTGCAGTCTTGCTTGGTCGCCTAACGGGGAATATCTCGCGGCGGGAAATCTCGATAACACCCTAGTGGTCACCCAATGGGGGAGTCCTTATCCTTGGGTGATGCGCGGTTTTCCTGGAAAGGTGCGGGCCTTAGCGTGGAGTCAGGTGAAAGCGGCAAACAATGCGCCCTTACTCGTCGCCGCCAGTGCAGAAGGCGCAGTCGTGTGGGAAAAACAAGCCGACGATAACCTCGGTTGGCAAGGGCGACTCTTAGAGCAGCATACCGGAATCGTCAGCGCGATCGCCTTTCAACCCCGTTCTCTCCTCCTCGCCTCCAGCGATGAAGCCGGAGAATTATGTCTTTGGCAAAAAGCCTCCCAACTCACCCAAACCCTACAGGGTGTAGGCGCGGGTTTCTCTTGTTTAACCTGGCATCCCCAAGGCAAACAACTTGCCGCCGGAGGAAAGAACGGCGAGTTATTAATTTGGGAAAAATCCACCTCTGGAAAAGGTTTCGGACGGTAGAGGCTAAACTACCGAGGCTGGCAATCCCTACGCAGCTAATATAGCTGTACTCAGTAAGGTGAGGACAGACTGAACGGCTCAGAGGATGAGACTCACTCGGTTTTAACTCAGCACTTTGCTATAGATTGGCTTTGCCTATCATTCCTCAAAGCAATCCCTATATCATGACTTGGGGAATAGGTTGACATGTGCTTTTGTAATTGTTACTATTCTTTACATAAGGAAACAAAGGGAAACAAAACGGAGTGCCAAAGATGTACACTACCATCAACAACGAAGGAACTCTCAACAACTACGCCGCCGAACCTAAGCTTTACTACGCAGAGTATCCTTCCCTCGAACAGCAACAACGCTACATGCTCCAAGGTGCGATCGCAGTCTTACTAGTCGGTTTCCTACTATTAACCAGTTTTGCCGTCAGCTAAGTGTTTTACTCCGTCATCAACCTCAAGTCTCGTTGCATCATGCATAGTGGGATTTACCCAACCTGAACGCAAAAACAGGTTGGGTTTTGCTTATTGGGGACTTTTTAATCTGGGATTTTGTGAATTTTCAGGAAATTAGTGCCGCCTGCGATACTCATCGGGATACCGCCCATAATTAAAATGCGATCGCCCTTAATCGCCAAATTCCGTTCCAGCAAACAAGCTTCGGCTTGCTTAATCACATCCTCAAACGAAGTCACCTCATAATCAATCCACAACGGCTTCACCCCCCAAATCAGGTTTAAACGGTGATAGACCTTAATATTTGGCGTTAGCGCCACCACAGGCACCTTCGGGCGTTCCCCAGAAGCAAGCATCGCGCTGTAGCCGCTACTGGTAAACGCCACAACACAGCGCAAATTCACGATTTTGTCAATCACATTTAACGCTTCGCTAATGGCGTGGGTTTCATCCGTATCGGCGGGTGGCAGATTGTCGAACACCACATCCTTTTCCACCTCCGATGCAATCCGCGCCATAATTTCTACCGCATGTACCGGGTAAGCCCCCACCGCCGACTCTCCCGACAGCATCACCGCATCGGTGCCATCAACAATCGCGTTCGCCACATCGCTAGCCTCAGCCCGCGTGGGGCGGGGATTGTGAATCATGCTTTCTAGCATCTGAGTCGCCGTAATCACGGGTAAACCGCGATGATTGCAGCGGCGAATAATATGCTTTTGAATCATCGGCACCTTTTCGGGGCGTACCTCCACCCCCAAATCGCCCCTAGCCACCATCACCCCATCGCACTCATCGAGAATCGATTCTAGATTTTCAATCGCTTGGGGTTTCTCCAGTTTGGCAATTACAGGCAAATCTGCATTGTGTTGGGCGAGTAAAGCTTTGAGGGAACGAATATCTTCCGCCGAACGAATAAAACTGAGGGAAACCCAATCCACCCCTTGAGAAATCCCAAACTCCAAATCCTGCTTATCCTTATCCGTCAGCGAAGGAAGGCGCAAATTCAGGTTAGGCAAGTTAACCCCCTTACGACTTTTCAGGGTACCGCCTTTAAGAATTTGGCACTGAACCGCATTCCCCTGAACCGCGCAAACCACCAGTTCCAACAAACCATCATCTAACATGATTTGCGTACCGGGTTGGGCTTCCTCTGCTAAATAGGGATAATCAATCGAGACAGTATCGGGGCTTTCGTCATATTCATCGATAGGGACTAGCGTCAGAAATTCGCCTTCGATTAACTCAATCTCATCTTTGGGTAAATATCCGACCCGAATTTTCGGCCCTTGTAAGTCTTGTAAAATCGTAATCGGGGTATCTAACTCGCGAGAAACGGTCCGAATCAGAGAAACCGTTTGGGCATGATCTTCATAACTGCCGTGAGAAAAGTTGAGGCGGGCGACACTCATTCCCGCTTCTACCATACGCTTGAGGACTTCAGGCGACCGACTTGCAGGGCCTAGGGTAGCAACAATTTTAGTCCGGTGATTGGATGAAATCATAGTTTGCTTTCGTTCTGAGTTGAAACTGTTTCTTCTAAGTGCAAAGTGCTGAGTGCTGAGTGCTGAGTGGGAAGAGAGTAGTTGAGTCTGAGGTTTCCCCCCATCCCCCCATCCTCTTCTTCCCTAACCCCTAACTCCCAATTCCCAACTCCCTTCTTCCCCCCCATCCTCTTCTTCCCTAACCCCTAACTCCCAATTCCCAACTCCCTTCTTCCCCAACTCCTAACTCCCAATTCCCAACTCCCTCTTCTTTCCTCTCCATAGCATAGTGAAGGCGATCGCAATGTCGAGCTAACTTTCGGTTAAATTTAAGCTATGGCGCGAGTTAGATTTTGAGTCTGCATTGGGAAAACAGCGAGGTAGCATAAAGATTAGAGTCTTCCCGGTGATTGTTATGGAACCGACGCCAAGCGCCCCTCAACCTATTCCTCCTTTTCATGAAACCAATGACGCCACACCGGATAAGGGCGGGGGTTTACCGGCGGTGCAATACTGGGCAGAACATACTCTATCCCCAGAAGGGCCAAAGCTTTGGCAAACCTTGTTACACAAAAGCGCCTGTTTATCTTGTGCGTGGGGAACTGGGGGACAACAGGGCGGTTTTACCAACGAACTGGGCGAGAAGTTACAACGCTGCATGAAAAGCGTTGAATCCATTTCGGCTGAATTGCAACCGGGTATCGTTCCTCAGTTTTTTGAACAACATACCTTAGCCGAACTCCAGCAACTCACCTCTCTAGAAGCAGATCGTTTGGGACGATGGAGTTTTCCGGTTATTCTAAGGGCAGGGAAATCTCATTACGAACGGATTGCTTGGGAAGACGTTTATCAAATTGCCGAAACCGCCTTTCGCCAACCCCCAGAACGAGTCGCTTCCTATAGTTCCGGGCGTTCTTCCAATGAGGCGGCCTATTTATTACAATTGATGATTCGGGCTTTGGGTTCTAATAACCTAGCCGATTGTTCCGACCTGTGCCACGCCCCCTCGACGGTTGGGTTAAAGCAGATATTTGGTACGGGAACCTCCACTGTTAGTTTAGAAAGCCTGAAACAAGCTGATTGCGTCGTTTTGACGGGTTCTAATGCGTCTTATAACCATCCGCGCCTGATGAATGAGTTAATTCAACTGCGCGATCGCGGTGGTAAGGTGATTATTATCAACCCCGTGATGGAAGTGGGGTTAGTGAAATTCGGTTCCCCAGCGTTCCCCATCAAATCGCTACTGGCGGGTTCTGATATCTCCTCCGTTTACCTGCAACCCATACCGGGAAGCGATGTAGCCCTCTTTGTGGGCTTACAGAAATCTTTGCTAGAACAAGGATTTGCCAACCGCGACTTTCTCCAAGCCTCTACTGAAAATTGGCAAGCTGTGGTTGAACAAGCCCAAACCACCTCTTGGGATAGCATCACCCAAACCTGCGGGATTTCCTATGAAGAGATTACTGTAACGGCGCGGATGATTGGCACCTCAAATGCGGTTGTCTTTGCTTGGGCGATGGGCATTACTCAACAGGAAAATAGCGTAGATAACGTTCGCAGCATTGCCAATACTGCCCTGCTGTCGGGGAATGTGGGCAAACCGGGGGCGGGAGTCATGCCTATCCGAGGCCATTCTAACGTGCAAGGCTTTGGTTCAATGGGCGTCACCGTTCGCTTAAAGAAAGAGATTCAAGACGCGTTAGAAAAGCTTTTAGGGCATTCCCTCAGTCGGGTTCCTGGCTACGATGCCCGTGCTTTAATTGAAGCTGCCGATAGCGGAAATGTGGATACTTTAATCTGTGTGGGTGGTAATCTCTATGCAGCAAACCCAGATTTAACCCAAGCCAAACGCGCATTAGGCAGAATTAAAACGATTATTTATTTGGCGACTAAACCCAATCTCGGACATTTTCACGGGTTAGCCGCAGAAAATACGATTGTTATCCCAGTCTTCAATCGGTTTGAAACGCCTCATAAAACCACAGTAGAATCGGGGAATAATTTTGTCCGCCTCAATGATGAAGGCAAAACCCACGTCAAAGGGGATTTAATCTCGGAAGTGGAGTTTCTGACAGAATTAGCCTATCGCTTGTTTGGGACTTCTCCCCTCGACTGGCGCAAACTCCAAGATACTCAATATGTTCGTCAATTGATTGCCCAAACAATTCCAGGGTTTGAGAAAATGGCAACGATTGATGCAACCCAGGAAGAATTTACGATTGGCGGGCGTATTATTACCGAACCCAAGTTTCCCACGCCTTCAGGGAAAGCCCAAATGTTTGCTACACCGTTACCCCAGTTAAGTTTACCCGAACCTGCTGCTTTTGGTATCCCAGAATCGGCTAAGGGGGTAGTCGTGGCGCTAATGACGGGGCGCAGCTATTCTCAGCATAATACCGTGGTGTATAAAGAGGGCGATCGCTATCGGGGAATGCCCCACCGCAATTGCATTTTGATGAACCGCCAAGACGCCCAAAAAGCGAACTTCCAAGAACACCAACGCGTCACCGTTCAAGGCGATGCTGGCAAGATGGAAAATGTAGAAGTCATTTTTGGGGCGGTACGCGAGGGCGCGGCGTTGATGTTTTACCCGGAAGTGAATGCGATTTTCAAAGCCCGAATTGAGAAACGTTCCGGAACCCCTGCTTATAAGCGAGTTCCGGTTGTGGTGTTTTAATGCAGTTCAGAGATTTTCACCATGTTATTAGAATTAAGACGACTCCGCATTCCACCCGGACAGCGCGTATTATTGCAAGATGTGAGTTGGCAAGAGTTTGAAGAGATTTTAGCAGAACTTGGAGAAGACCGGGCTGCTCGCATTGCTTACGATCGTGGCACCCTAGAGATTATGACACCTCTGCCAGAACATGAAAGTGCTAAGGAACTCGTTAGCGATTTACTCAAGGCACTTTTAGAAGAGTTGGATATAGAGTTTTTAACGCTAGGTTCTACAACCTTCAAAAATCAGTGGATGGCAAAGGGAATAGAACCCGATAATTGTTTTTATATTCACAATGAGGAACGAATTCGAGGCAAAAGAACATTAGATTTAGCCATCGATCCACCTCCCGATTTAGCAATTGAAATTGACGTAACCTCTCGGACTCATCTAGAAATTTATCAAGCTTTGGGAGTTCCTGAGTTATGGCGTTTTGAAAACGGAACTTTGCAAATTAATATTTTACAGGATGGTCAATACATTTCTGCTCAATGTAGTCTAATTTTCCCTAACATCTCTCTAACAGACGTTATTCCTAACTTCGTTAAGCAATGTCAGATATCAGGTAGAAATCAGACCCTAAAATTATTTAGAACTTGGGTGAGAGAACGACTTTGAATACCCGATTAAGCAGAGGAGAACTAGCTAATTTAACTCGCTACCATTACATTAGCGTGTTGATGAATCGGAATTTCTATTACAAATTCTGCACCCGTAGTCGGAGTCGAATGACAAACAATGGTTCCTTTGTGTTTTTCAGTGATAATTTGATGGCTGATTGACATTCCTAAGCCAGTCCCTTTACCGACAGGCTTGGTTGTGAAAAAGGGATCGAACAATCGTTCCTGCACTTTGAAGGGAATTCCCAGACCATTATCTGCAATCCGAATTGCAATCCGATTTTCACCGACAATTTCAGTCCCAATCCGAATAGTAGGAATCCATTGATTTTCAGAACTCAAATCTTGGCATTTATGAGTTCCTGCTTCTTCTAAAGCATCAATTGCATTGGCAATAATATTCATAAAAACCTGATTCAGTTGACCTGCATAACACTCAATTGCAGGCAAACTATTATATTCTTTAATAATAGTAATTTCTTGAGAGTTGGGCTTTGCTTTTAAGCGATGATGCAAAATCAGTAGCGTGCTATCAATGCCTTCATGAATATTCACTTCTTTCACTTCTGCTTCATCTAAACGCGAGAAGGTTCGCAGGGATTGAACTATCTCGCGAATGCGTTCGGTTCCCACTTGCATAGAAGCAAAGATTTTGGGCAAATCTTCTTGCAGAAATTCTAAATCAATTTCATCAATTAAATCTTGAATTTTGTCAGTGGGTGTCTGATATTCCTGTTGATATAGGTCAATCAATCGACATAAATCTTGGACATATTGATCGACATGAGTCACGTTACCATGAATAAAGTTAACAGGATTATTAATTTCATGGGCAACGCCAGCAACCAATTGTCCTAGACTCGACATCTTTTCAGTCTGAATTAATTGTGCTTGCGTGTGTTGTAAATAGAGTAAGGTTTCGCCGAGTTGTTGGTTTTTCTCTTTTAACTCTTGGGTTCGATCGTTTACTCGCTGTTCTAAGGTTTTGCTATATTCTTCTAATTCATCTTTGGAGTGTTGCAAGTAATCCGTCATTTGGTTAAACGTCTTCGCGAGAATGCCAATTTCATCTTGGGATTCAATATTGGCTCTCGCTTCGAGATCGCCTGCCATAATCCGATTAGTAACCGTCGTTAAGCGATTAATTGGATGAGCAATTTGTCGCCGTAACATTAACGTTAAGCCACTACTAACGCCCAGGGCAATTAACCCGCCTAAAAGTGTTTGCCATTCCCCCGTTGCCAAACCGTGGCTAGCACCTGTTAACTCAGAAGTCAGCGTGTCTTGCTGGCTAGCCACAATTTCATTGAGTAACAGAAGCATTTGTTCGGTTAAAGGCTCTGTTTCCTGGCGGAAAAGAAATAAATCTTCTCGATAGCGATCGCTCTCTACAATTTCAAACAGGCGCTGAGGCAAAGGCTGAAATTGTTGATAGGCACGCTCAACAATTTCGAGGTTGGCTTGCTGAGTGGGAGTGAGCCGATCTCGTTGAGAGATTAATTCATTCCAAGCCGCTTGATTGGTCTTAAAGTAAGCCCCGTAGTCAAAGCGAAAGTCCGGATCTTGCGTAACCAAATAGCCGCGCATTTGGGCAATCATCAGGACAAAAGAGCTTTTAAACTCAACCGTATCCTTGAGAAGGAGTGCATTGATAACAGAGGGCGATCGCGCTTCTTGTTCCTGTAAAATCCGATCGGTAGCCACCACAACTGTAGAAATCAGCACCTCGCCCTCATTATCCAACAAGCGCAGAGCCGGTTGATTCTCTAGTAGATTATTATGCAGCGCAAATAAGCGATCCGGCAGAGCAGACCATTGTTTATACGTCTGTTGGAGTGTCTCAAGGCGGCGTCGGTTTTCCACAGAGGGAGAGTATTCTAACAGCACCGTTAACTCTTCAAGTCTGGCTTCAAACAGTTGGCGAGACTGATGATAGCGATCGCGAAACACGGCTTCTCCCGATGCCAAATACCCTCGCATATCCGAAACCATCTTCAGCAAGTTCGTTTGAGCATCTGCCGAAACCAGCGCCGCAGGCATCCGTACTTCTCGCGTCCGACTAATGGTAGTCGTTGCTTGAACGCTACTGAGGTAGCTGCGTCCAATCACCAGGAACGTCAGCACCACCAGAACCCCAAAACCCAACGTTAATTTGTCGCTAATCTTCAAGTTGCGAATCAAAAAGTTAAGCGTTGGTAGAAGATTAGAGGTCGGTTGGTTAAGCGGCTTAAAATTGCCTTTTTTGGATAACTTGAGTCGTAACATGTGCCGTACAGATAACGAAGGATAAAGCCAATCTCACATTTCCTGACTAAAGGCAAAGCTGGCAAAATCGAGATCGTTGATCCGATTCCAGCGATACGCTTGAGTCCGAAATGCCTTCCACTGCTCGTAGACAACCTTAAATCCTGCATTTTGACTAGCGGTGTCCTCATAAAGCGCAAACGCTTCCTTTTGAGCCGCTTGGAGGATTTCTGGGCTATAAGACAGAAGCTGAACTCCTTTGAGGGTTAAGCGTTCTAGGGCTTCGCCGTTCACCGCATCGTATTGAGATTGCATCGTTAGGTTGGCTTCAACCGCAGCACTTTGAAAAATGCTCTGATACTCCTTGGGGAGTTGATTCCAGGCGGCTTGGTTCACTTGAATTTCATACATTGTACTTGGCTCCCACCACCCCGGATAGTAATAATAAGGAGCCACGCGATCTAAGCCGAGTTTCTCATCTTCATAGGGACCAACCCATTCGGCACCCTGAATTTCTCCAGATTCCAACGCCTTAAAGATATCTTTTCCTTGATGCAAGAAAATCTCGACTCCCAGCCGCTTGAGGACTTCTCCACCCAAGCCGGGAATCCGCATTTTTAAGCCCTTGAGATCGGCAGCGCTGTTAATTTCGCGGGTAAACCATCCCCCCATTTGCGCGCCCGTATTGCCTCCCGGAAAAAAGAGAATCCCGTAGTCTGAATAAATCTTTTGCAGGGCTTCTAGCCCGCCTCCAGAGTACAGCCATGCATTATGTTGTTGGGAGTTCAGCCCAAAAGGCATGGAGGTTGAAAAACCAAAAGCGGGATGTTTTTTAATGTAGTGGTAGCCAGCGGTATACCCGCATTCAACCGTTGCATCCGAAACCACATCCATCACTTCCAGGGCGGAAGCCAGATCTCCAGCTTCGTAGGGCGTAATGCTAAAGCGTCCATTGGTGGCTTGACTGACGCGCTGGCAGAATCGATCGATCGCGCCAAACACTACATTCAGCGACTTATTCCAACCCGTTGCCATACGCCAGCGGATGAGGGGTTGACTGAGGTTGATAACTGAAGATTGAGTGGTTGGAGGGGTGCTTGGGTTACACGCGGCTAAGGTGGCTGTGCTAGCAGTGGCGATCGCAGTATAGCGGAGCAAATTCCGACGTTTCATAAACTCCCTCGTCTAGTTTCCGGCATTAAAAGCAAAGGTGGCAAAGCCCATTTCATTAACCCGGTTCCATTTGTGAATCTTGGAACGAAACGCTTTCCAGGGCTGATAGACTTCGCGGAATTGCGGATCTTGGCTTGCAAGTTCCTCATACATCGCCACCGCCGCTTGATAAGTCGCCTGGACAAATTCGGGGCTAAAGGTTTTAAGCTGCACGCCATTAGCAAGCAATCTCTCCAAAGCCGCACTATTGGCAGCGGTATAACGGGCAAGGAGTTTGTGATGGGCTTCTGTAGCCGCCAATTGCAAAATGGTTTGATAGTCTTGCGGTAGGGTTTGCCATTGGTTGAGATTGATTAATAGCTCGTTACTCGCCCCTGGTTCCCACCAACTCGGAGAATAATAGTAACGAGTCGCCTTATGCAGGCCGAGTTTTTCATCATCGTAGGGGCCTAAAAATTCAACGGCTTCGATTTTCTCTGCAACCAATGCGGGCAAAATTTCATCGGGGCCTAGTATTTGCACCTCTGCACCTAGGCGTTTCAGTAAGCTGCCGCCTAACCCAGCAATGCGGATTTTTAAGCCTTTCAGGTCGTCAACTGTTTCAATTTCCCGCCGGAACCAGCCCCCCATCTGCCCGCCGATATTACCTGCCGGGTAATTAATCAGACCTAGGGTGCGATAAATTTTCTGCGTGGCTTCTAGTCCACCGCCATAAAAAAGCCAAGCGTTTTGCTGTTGAGCATTTAAGCCAAAGGGGATGCCCCCCGTAAAGCCGAGGGCGGGTATGCGATCGGTGTAGTAAAGGCTAATGGTACAGCCGCATTCTGTAGTCCCTTCAGTCACTGTATCCAATACCTTAGCCGCCGGGGCAATGTCGCCGACTGGATAAGGGGTAATGACAAATT
The DNA here is from genome assembly GCF_001746915.1 of Desertifilum tharense IPPAS B-1220. NCBI lineage: Bacteria > Bacillati > Cyanobacteriota > Cyanophyceae > Desertifilales > Desertifilaceae > Desertifilum > Desertifilum tharense. Next base: position 21,829 of record NZ_MJGC01000051.1, on the reverse strand, counting down.
TTCCGCCCGTCATGTCGCTAACTTGTTGGCACAACGATTCAATTGTGCTGAACATGATATCTAGGGATTTGGGAAAGGCCGTCGCCATCCGCCAGCGGATCGCCGGTTGGCTAGGTGAAGATACGGGGGCTTGGGCGGCAACTTTTACGGTTGCTGCGGCGGTGAGAGCCGTCGCACCGAGTCCGGTTTGAGCGAGTAAAGTTCGGCGTTTCATGGCACAGAGGAAGGAGGGAAACAGGCACAATAGGCTGACAGCCATCGTAACTCAGGTTTTGGGAGATCGTGTCAAATTCGTTACCTAGGCTCTCTAGGAAACTGACGATCTGCCCTCAGTATTCCCCAAGGAGCAAGCGAACTCTCAAAAAGGCTACTATTTCGTGATTTTTGTTACATTTTGCAAGTATTGCTTTATCTTTCGCAAACTCTTCTCAGATTTGACGGCTTTGGGCGTCTGAGCGCGAGTTGCACTAGAATCTGAAAGCTGAGTGAGAAAGTCCCAATTAGAACGATGGTAGAAAAATATGGCGATCGCGCCATCAATGCAGCGGCGAATAGTCCTTTAGAGATTTGGCCAAACCCCGCCCCCAAACACGATTATCTAATTCATATCGAACACCCGGAGTTTACGGCCCTTTGTCCGCGTTCGGGCTATCCAGATTTTGGGACAATGGTGTTTGATTATTATCCGGGGGAGTGGGTGGTTGAGTTAAAAGCCTTTAAGCTGTATATCAATTCATTCCGCCAAGAAAGTATTAGCCATGAGGCGGTGGTGAACTGTATTGCAGATAAGTTAGAAGCCGAACTTCAACCCAAAGCCATGCGGGTCATTGGCGATTTTATGCGGCGAGGTAATATTAAAACCACCATTACGGTTTATCGCGGCGAGGGAATGCATTTTCCAGAATATCGCGCCAATCTTTTGTAAGCCTTCCTCAACCTAAAGGCTCTTGGCGATCGCACTATCCCGTTTTAGCTTTCTTCGCCGGAAGCCCCACACCATAGACGTACTCGTCTTGGTGTCGGGATGGATAGGTGGGTCATTGGAGGTACGGAAATGACCAATAAATTAATTGGGTGAGTCTTGATTTTCAATGTACTTCATAGAGTGCTGATACGGTTACGCCACCAGATGATGCGATAAAGTAAGAGCCATTGTCCTCAGAACATCTTTGTAGTCAAACTCATTCACTCTCTGTTCAAACTCCGAACGTATTAAATGAGATAGTGAGAACCGCCTACCAGTACCGATTACGCCCAACAAAACAGCAAGCCGTCAAACTAGACAGATGGCTGGAAATGCTCTGCGCTCAGTATAATTACTTGCTGGCTGATAGGTTTAATTGGTGGGAACAAAACCGTTCTCCAGTCAATGCTTGCCCTCTTGTTTGTCACCTACCAGAGCTTCGAGATAATCCAGACTATTATTCGCAAAAGAAAACATTACCTCAACTCAAGAAAACTCATCCTTGGTACTCTGACATATATTCGCAAGTCCTTCAGGATGTAGTCAAACGGGTAAAGGTGACGTTTGACAGATTCCTCAAGGGAGATAGCAGCGGGAAACGTAGTGGCAAGCCGAGATTCAAAGCGCGTAACCGTTATCGTACATTCACTTACCCTCAGATGAAAGAGGGGTGCTTGCAGGGTAATCTGATTAATCTGCCAATGTTTGGCAAAGTTAAGGTTATCCTGCATCGTCCTATCCCAGAAGGGTTCAAAATCAAGACGGCTTCTGTCACCAAAAAGGCTGATGGGTATTACCTGACGCTTTCCCTGGAAGACAAAACAGTTCCCGAAATTAAGCCAAATTTCAATCCTGACAAAATTACCGGGATTGATGTAGGACTGAAGGAATTTTTGATAACTTCTGAAGGTGAAACGGTTGCTATTCCTCAACACTATCGTAAAGCCCAGAAACGTCTGCGGGTGATTCAAAAACGGGTATCACGTCGTAAAAAGGGTAGCAACCGTAGACAAAAAGCAGTTAAGCAACTAGGAAAACAACACAAGAAAGTTGCGGACAAGCGAAAAGATTTTCATTTCAAAACAGCGAACTGGCTGTTATCAAAATATGACGTAGTTGCTCATGAGGATTTAAACACTAAAGGACTGGCTCGGACAAGATTAGCTAAGTCTGTGTTGGACGCTGGGTGGTCAAGCTTTCTATCGATACTTGCAAACAAAGCCGAAAACGCGGGTTTGTTGGTAGTCCCAGTAAGCGCCCATAACACCTCACAGGATTGTTCCAATTGTGGTGAGAAAGTACCCAAAAAGCTGCATATTCGATGGCATGACTGCCCTAACTGTGGGTGCAGTCTAGACCGGGATCATAATGCAGCTATCAATATAAAGAATAGAGCGGTAGGGCAGTCCGTTCTTAAAGCGCAACGCCTCCTAAGCAATAGCCGGATTGGTTGCGAAGCCCACACTATACTCGCTTCGAGTTAGTGTGGGAGCTGTCACGGTGAAAAAAGTAAAACCACCCCGATCTCTATGAGTGCTGAATTTGCGCGAACCCTTCCCCCAGAACTTGAGGAAATCTTCACCCAGCATCAAGATCCAGACGAACTGTTCTCTAAGCTCATCCCCGCTTTAGGTCAAATTCTAGACTGCGATCGCACTTTTCTTTATTTACGCCATCCCCAAACACGTTGGGGTAGAGTCCCCTATTGCTGGTGCAAAGATTCCTCAATTCCTCAAGTCTACGACCCAGACTGGAAACCCGAACCCGAATCTCTCGTGGAAGAAGACCCCATGTTTGCAGCGGCGGTGCGTACCGAACCGTCAATCTTTGTAGAAGATGTAGAAACCGCCAGTCCCAAAGTCCTAAACCGGGATTTTGAACAAGAAAACTTCGGTCATCGGGCTTTAATTCACGCTCATCTGTGCCAGGAGGGTCAACTGTGGGGAATTTTACAGCCTTGCACGTTCGATCGGCCTAGAATTTGGGTCAAGAGCGATCGCGCCCTCATCTCAGAAACGATCCAGCGCCTCACCCCCTTGGCTGCAATTTGGGTTCAGCAGTCAGCGCCGGGATAGACCCTACAGCCTCCCCTGTGGAGTATAACCCCACATCTAATCGCGAAACTCCTGTGCTAGCCTCTGGGGTATGGCAGAGGCACAGGGTCACGCTTCGGTAGTTCGTCGTTTATTATTTACTACTTTTTGGCTAACATTGCTCGTTTTAGCCGTTAAAGTTTGGGCAGGTTGGTCAACTCGATCCCTTAGCTTGCTGGCTGCGGCACTTTATACGTTAATCGATACGTTTAGCTTAATTTTGAGTTTAATTGCAGTGGCCTCTCCCTACAGTCAGGCGAAATTGCCCATTTACGGGCATAGCAAACTGGAAACCACAGGGTTATTACTGTTGGTTGCCTTTTTAGGCTTTACGGGGATGAACTTACTCAGCTTGTCGCTGCAACAACTAGCGGCGTTTCCCCCTTCTGCACCCGCATTAATTAGCTGGCCTTCGATCCAACTTTTGGGAGTCGTTGCGGCTTGTTTGTGCTGTTTGGGAATCTTTATCCGTTACGAGGCGATCGCCCTTAGCAGTTTAGCGTTAGTCCATAATGCTAGAAATACGCTTCTCGACGCTGGGATGACCCTAAGTCTGCTGTTTGGACTTGCAGGAGTTGCTCAAGGCTGGGCTTGGCTTGACCCCCTGCTGGCGATTATCCTGTTAGGTTTGGTGGTGGCGAGTGTCATTCGCCTGTTAAACTACCAACTGCCCTTGTTAGTCGGGCATATTGCGATCGCGCCTGAAGTCCTCGCTAAAATGGCCTGTGCGGTAGAAGGCGTCACCTATTGCGACTCCATTCAATCTTGGGGGGTTGTGGGAAGAGGTGTTTTTGTACGTTTGCGCCTAGTTTTGCAACCCGAATTTCTAGCAGTCTCCAATGTCATTGCAGAACGCCTAGAAAAAACCATCCGCGATCGCTATGGCCCGGTGTGGATGCTAATTTATATCGATACGACTCACTAGAGATTGCGATCGCCTGTTTCTTCCCCCGTAGGTGGCATAATAATTAACTATTTGAGGGGGTTTGGGGGAGCGATAAGTCCCAGGCTGTAATCGAAGAATTCAGCGCTGGGATACTTCGACAAGCTCAGTAACAACATGGACTCCCCCACGCTGATTTTATCCGGTCAATCCCGGTCAAATCAGCAACCGATGTCAGTTTATAGACAGCCATCTCCATGTTAGAGTTGGCAGCATGACTCTTACCGTCAACTACTGCTACCGAATTTATCCCGACGCCACCCAAGAGCAGACAATGCTGCATTGGTTGGAGATTTCTCGCCAGGTGTACAACTACGCCTTGCGAGAAATCAAAGATTGGGTAAACTCGCGCAAATGTAGTCTGGATCGCTGTTCTTTGGAACGTGAATACATCATTCCAGCCGACCAATCATTCCCCACCTACTACATCCAACAAAACGCACTTCCCAAAGCCAAGAAAGCATTCCCCTTGTTGGGAGAAGCCCCGGCTCAAGTTCTGCAAACTACAATCCGTAGATTGCATGAGGCTTGGAACTATTTCCAAAACAGGGGGTTTGGCTTTCCCCGCTTCAAGAAGTTTGGGCAAATGAAGTCCATGCTGTTTCCTCAATTCAAGACTAACCCCATTACCGGGTGGCAGATTGCTTTACCCAAAGTAGGAAAGATCCCCATCAACTTGCACAGACCTATCCCAGAAGGGTTTGTAGTCAAGCAAGCACGGGTATTGAGGAAAGCCGATAGGTGGGAAGTCGTTCTGACAATCGAGTCTGACGTATCGATACCCGAAGCTCAACCGCATGGGGATGCACTTGGTATCGATTTAGGATTAGAGAAATTCTTGACAACTTCGGATAGAGAATTTATCGCTAGACCCCGATTTCTGACATCCTTGTACCGCGAGTTGAAATTGCTGCAACGCAAGTATGCCAGAACCAAGCCAGGTTCTAAGAACCGCGAAAAAGCTCGTATCCGTGTTGCTAGATTTCATAACCACATTACCAACGTTCGTAAAGACTGGCAGTTCAAACTGGCTAACCATCTGTGTAAAAAAGATGGGATCGGGATGATATTTGTTGAGGATTTGAACTTGAAAGCTATGTCGAGGGGAATGTTGAGAAAACACACTCTAGATGCTGCTTTTGGTCAGTTCCTCAATCTGCTCGAATGGGTGGCTAAGAAACATCAAATCTACTTCCTTCGAGTCAATCCAGACGGAACCTCTCAAACCTGCCCCAAGTGCAACACGCATACGGGCAAGAAAGACCTTCAGGTGCGAGTACATCGATGTGGTGAGTGTGGATACGAAACCCATAGAGATCGTGCAGCAGCAGAAGTCATCAGGTTGCGGGGTCTAGAACTGATGAGTACGCAGGGACTCTGCGGAAGAGAAAACGCCTATGCAGTCGGTCTGCCGAGGATAGAGGAAACTCTGTCTAGGTCAGAGGCGAAACCCCGTAAGGGAAGAACTAGGAATGCCCAGCAGTGATGTTGGGAAGCCCACACTATAATCTCTGATTTGGTGTGGGAGGATGTCACTTCTCCCTTAGCGGTGAGTTCTAGCTGCAAATTTTGGTTAGCCGCAGCGAGTTGTTCAAACTGCTCATCAGTCAGTTTGAGAATTGGGGATAGTTGTAGAGTTAAAGCGCTCATATCTGAGTTGGGTTAAACTAACGACTTAAGCAGACTGGCTTCTTGAATTTGGCGGACTGAATTGACTAAGAACAGGCGCGAACAGTGCTGCAAGTCTTCTAAACGAATGACTCTTTCTTTTACCTTACCTTGCTGCAATAAGCGCGATCGCATTGTTCCGGCTAGCAAGCCACACTCAACCGGAGGCGTGTACCACTCGTCCTCCCACTCTACAATCAGGTTAGCAATACAAGATTCGGTGAGTTGCCCGCGTTCGTTCCATAACAGCACATCCTCAAATTCTGGGTGTGCTTGCTGCATTTGCTGGTAAACCGTGCGTTGGGTGGTTTTGTGATATAGGAAGACGTTAGACGCATCGATGGGAGATTTGGCTATCCCCAATCGTACCCGATGGGTGGGTTCTGGAGGGGAGAAGGGGGCGGCGGTGAGGTGTATTTCTCCTCGTTTAGAGACTACTAGGCGAATTTTGTGGGGTTTGGGGGGAAGGGTTCGGGTAATGTCTTGGAGGCGATCGCCAACTTGTCCCAAATTCAAGGAAAATGCAAAATAGGCGGCGGATTCTTGCAGGCGTTGTAGATGTAAATCTAACAGAAAATAGCCGTTTTCTGGCGTCCACAGCAAGGATTCTAGCAGACTAAAGGGCGATCGCCTTTCGGTCAAGACTTTGGCTTTGGTGCAGCATTCCTCATATTCTCCCTGTTCTTGGGAGTCCCAAACAATTCCCCCACCCACCCCATATTCTGCTACGTTGTTCTGAAGATTGATTAGCGCTGTGCGAATGGCAACGTTAAACTGGGCAGTACGTTGGGGCGTTAAAAAGCCGATAGTTCCGGTATAAATATGACGGGGAGAGTCTTCGAGTTCTGCGATAATTTCCATTGTGCGCGGTTTGGGCGCTCCGGTAATCGAGGCACAGGGAAATAAAGCTTTGAAAATATCGGTAAAATTGGCTTGGGTCTGACACTGCACGATAGAGGTCATTTGCCACAGGGTAGGATATTGCTCAATTTCAAACAGGCGAGTCACTTCAACGCTACCCGTTTGAGCAATTTGTCCCATGTCGTTGCGGATCATATCCACAATCATCACATTTTCGGCTTGATTTTTGGGCGATTGTCGCAGGTCAAGAGCAAAGGTGCGATCGCTCTTGTAGCTTAACCCGCGCGGGGCGGTTCCTTTCATGGGACGAGAAATTAAGGTGTCATTTCCCCAATTCAAGAATAACTCTGGCGAGGCGCAACAAATCGCCCAATCTTCGAGTTGGATAAATGCGCCATACAGACTTTCTTGGGATTGAACTAACTGTCTAAAATAAACCCAAGGATCGCCCTCAAACTTAGCACGCAGTCGAAATGAGTAATTGACTTGGTAGGTATCGCCTTGGGCAATGTAGTCTTTAATATGGTGGATGCAACTGCGATAGCGATCGCGGGAAATGTCCGCCTCCCAAAGGGGTGCTATTCTAGGATGTTCTGGGATATCCTCAAATTCGATAATTTCGGGTTCCCCATACAACCCAAACCACGCTAGGGGAAAGCCCTGGCTATCGCGTACCCGCAAGCTAGCATCAAAGGCGGGGGAAGCTTCATAACTCACGAACCCGGCAGCATAATAGGAATGTTGTTCCACCTGTTGCTGTAGCGTTTCTAACAGGGGGATAACCTCTGAGAGTTGGTAGGTACTCAGAACTTGCACGGGTTGCTGAAACTGCAACCAATGCTGATTTTGGGCATCATACAGAATAACGCGATTTGTTGCGAGTGGGGATTGGTGCATTCGGCGCAAGCATCTGAGGTTAATCTTTATCGATCTTTACACAACACAAACCATGTTGATTCGACAATATCAAGCCTCGGATGCCGAAGCGATCGCTCAATTGTATCGAGATTCGGTGCAAGTGATTGGGGCGACGGCCTATAATGCCGAACAAGTAGCGGTTTGGTCTGCTTATCCCCAGGATTTAGAGCAGTTTAGAACGCTATTAGGAATTGGGTTAACCTTGGTTGCTGTAGAAGATACCCAGTTCGCCGCATTCGGACAGCTACACCCCCTTAATCATATTGCTTTTCTCTACACAGCCAGCCGTTATGGCAAGAAAGGCTATGCTACCGCAATTTACCAACAACTCGAAGCTTATGCAAAAATGCAAGGATGCGATCGCCTTACCACTGAAGCCAGTCGCATCTCCAAGTTTTTCTTCCTGAAAATGGGGTTTGCTGTCGTTGAACCCGAAATGGTCGAACGCCAAGGCGTCCAATTTGAACGCTTCAAGATGGAAAAGCAATTAGGCTAGCTTCAGTCGAACGCTAGCGTTACTCAGAAACTCTTTATGGGCAACCTAGAAATACTGGCCCTAAGCTTGTATTTAAAGATTACTCGCGATCGTTTACGGTGCTGAATTTCTATGTCTGCGAACCCTCAAAAACCGCCTAAAAGCTTAGAAGAACTTGAAGCCGAACTCTATGCACCCGCAGGGACAATGACCGCTTCTACGGCAACTCAACCCGTAAAATTTAAACGCCCCGTTCGTTTCCTGCGTCGGCTATTTTGGGTTTCCCTGCTACTGGCTATCCCCACCAGCCTCATCTGGGTAGCAAACCTACCCTATCCCGTCGTTCGCCAAACCATGACCGAGAAAGCGCCGATTTTACTGTTACCCAGTTATATCAAAATCGAGTCGCATTACAAAAGCGCGATCGCCGCCCTCGAACAAGCAGACCGTTTAATTGAAAACCCCACCAGCGCCGCAGACATAGACTTAGGCGGGCAAAAACTCCAAGAAGCCCAAAAACACCTCGACGCCTTACCCATCTGGCTAGCCAGTTCCAGGTATGAATATCGCTATTGGGGCTATGGGTGGCAATTTAGCTACGCTGGCTGGAACTCCGCCAGGGCAAGGGCTGGACGGTTAGAAGCCAAAGTCTTTCAGGAACGCAACGCCCAAACGCAACTCAGCGAAGCCAACGCCGCCTTAAACCAAGCTAAACAACAATACGCCCAAGCCGCCACCCCCATCGATAAACCCATCGCCATCGCCGCTTGGCGTTCTGCCTTAGACCAATATCCCCAAATTCCCACCAGTACCCTAGCCGGAAGAACCGCCCGCCAAACCTACGAAGCCTCTCTGCGCGACTTTAGAGAAACCGTCGGACTCGCCGCCGATAACCAACGAGTTGCCACCATTATCGCAGGGGCCCGCGAATTTGGCAGACAAGCCGCCATCCTCGGTCAAAACCCACCCCATCCCGCCGAAAAATGGCAACAAATTGCCCAACTCTGGGAAGACGCCATTCGCCCCCTCAATCAAATTAGACCCGATGACCCGCTAGGCTACGCAGAAGCCCAGAAATTGATGGCGGAATATAAAGTCAACCTCGCCCAAATTGAACTGCGCCGAAGTGCTGAAGTCAATTCCGTCCGGGCTTTTGAACGGGCGCAATCAGAAATTAATGCCCTACTCGCTAGACCCAACTCCACCAATCCCAACTACACTATCAGTCAGCTTCAAAGTATCATTAACCAGCTAGAAAAGGTACAAAACGGCACCACGCCCTATCTAGAAGCCCAACGCCTCTTACTGTCTGCCAAAGCCAAACTCAACGAGTTTCAGCGCTAGCTTAGGAGGGTGGGGGAAAGAAGGGAATTAGGAATTAGGAGTTGGGGGTTGGGGAAAAGAGGGTGGGGAGATGGGGGGATGGGGGGAAAGAAGGAGAATCAGCTATTATTCTCGATACCTACTTGCAATACCGCTACTGGATGTGAAAGCTACGAAACTCGGAACTTTGCACTCCTTTCCCCACTCAGCACTCAGCACTCAGCACTCAGCACTCAGCACTCAGCACTCTAGAACAATTTTCCCTAACATCGAACCCGACTCTAGCAGGTGATGGGCGTTGGCGGCTTCTGCGAGGGGGAAGGTTTGGGTGAGTTGAATTTTGAGTTTTCCTTCGTCAATTAACCGGGCGCATTGGCGGAGAATTCGGGCTTGTTCTTGCTGGGCTTCTACCATTCCCGTTAGCATCGGAGTTAGCATGAGTTCTAGGCTAACTCTCAGGTTGCGATTTCTGGCGACCTTCCATTCCGTATCCGTTCCGGGGGTTAAAATTGTGACGATATCTCCATAGACGCGGACGGCGGGGAAGGTTTGGGTGAGTAGGGGTTCGCCGACGGTATCGAAGGCTAAGTCAACGCCTTCGCCGTTTGTCCAGTCAAGGGTGGCTTGTACAAAGTCGGTTTGCTGATAAAAAATAACTTGGTCTGCCCCTAACTGGCGAACAAATTCGGCTTTTTCTTCGGTACTGACGGTGGTGGCGACGGTTGCCCCTTGCAGTTTAGCAAGCTGAATAGCGACATGGCCCACTCCTCCGGCCCCGGCGTGGATGAGGGTGGTGCGTCCGGCTTGCAGGTTTCCTCGGTCGTAGAGGGCTTCCCAGGCAGTAATCAGGACGAGGGGGGCGGCGGCGGCTTCTGCGAAACTGAGGGAGGTGGGCTTTTTGGCGACGAAGCGTTCGTCAATGACGGTATACTCTGCGTAGTTGCCGGGATGACCGCCCAGTCCGCCATTGCAGAAGTAAATTTCATCGCCGACTTGGAAGTTTTGGACGCCGGAACCCACGGCTTCGACAATTCCCGCGCCGTCGCAACCCAAAATAGCGGGCATTTGGTCGGGGTAGAAGGTTCCCCGTTGGCGGAGTTTGGTGTCGATAGGGTTAATGCCAGCGGCTTTTAGACGAACGAGAAGGTCTTTGTCTCCTTTGAGGGTGGGTTTTGGGATTTCTTGGACTTGCAGGACATCAGGAGTCCCGCTAGCGGTCATTAAAACGGCTTTCATAACGCTTTGAGGCTGACTAAGACGCCGGGTGATTTTTGGATGGGTACGATATCCAGAATATCGGTTTGGGCGCAATATTTCAGGTCTTCTTGACCGTCTAAGCGTAGCAGGCGTTGTCCGTGGCTGGCGTGGTGAAGGAGTTCTAGGAGATTATTTTGCCATTGACGATACAGCGCGATCGCACTAATCGTTTCATCATTACCGGCAAGGTCTTCTAGGGTGCAGTTGGCTTGAGTCATGAGGGCGCTGGCGATCGCACCCGCGCAGACGGTATCTTCTAAGGAGAAACTCCCTTCCCAACCGGAACCCACTAACCATAGGGTTTCCGGTTGTTGCTTCAAGACATATTCAACGATGGCTTGGCGGTTAATGAGGGCGGCGGTGAGAACAACCGGACAAGCTTGGATGCATTGTAAGGCGCGAGTGCCGTTGGTGGTGGTGATAAACAGGCGTTTGCCTGCCATGAGTTCCGGCGTACAATCTAAGGGGGAGTTGCCGAGATCGCAACCTGTTACTTTCGATCCTCCCCGTTCTCCGGCCCGCAGGCGTTTCTCGGCTGGCCAGTCTTCGCTGACTTGCATAAGTTTATCAAGGTCGCTAAAGGCTTGAACGGCTTCTGCACCGACATGCAGGGCTGTTGCAATTGTACTGGTGGCGCGCAGGACATCGATCGCGATCGCGCAATCGGCAGTGCGATCGCTCGGAGTAAGTTCAGGCGTATGATAAACAAAAAGCTTCACAGGCAAGAGGGGGGTCGGGTTTGACATGGTACCGAGATCCCATTCTAGTTGGGACTGTGACGCTATAGTTGATGAGTTTTACAATCCTCACCATAGAGTGACCTCTAGGTCAATTTCTGGTAGCGACAACCAGAGGTACAGGTTTCTTGAATTTCAACCGCGTAGAGTCCGGGTAGTTTAGCGGCTTCTAAGCGATTGTAGATCCATTGGGCGATCGCCTCGCTGGTGGGATTTTCTAACCCCGTGGTCTCATTGAGGTAATGATGGTCTAAATAATCCTCTAACAGCGGTTGAATATACTGCTTAATTTCCCCATAATCGATTAACATCCCTTGTTTGGGGCCAGACTTGACTAGGGTATTCCCCCTAACATATACCCGTCCGACCCAGCTATGACCGTGGAGGCGGCGACATTTCCCATCGTGGTGAGGGAGGTGATGCGCCGCTTCAAATCGAAACTCTTTATAGATTATCCATTCATCCATCGCAGTTCCAATGCATCCTTTATTGAATCCCTAAAAATTTATGGGTTTGCAAGCTAATTCGCCATTCTGGATGCTGTAAAACATAGTCAAACACTAATTTCTGACTTTGGCGCGAGTTCCATTCCGGTTGCAGGTATTTGAATGCAGACTCAGGAACCAACGATTGCTGTAAGGTTGCCCATTCTAAATCTTTTGGGTTGGCAATGACAACCTTGAGTTCGTTGACATGGGGGTAAATACTGGGTTTTGGTGGTAAAAAGGTTTTGGGCGATAGGGTTATCCAGTCAAACTGACCGCTGAGGGGATGCGCGCCAGAGGTTTCTAGGTTAACTTGCAGAGAATGGGCGCGTAATGCCTCGGTTAAGGCGGTTAAATCGTGCATGAGGGGTTCTCCCCCAGTGACGACAACAATCGCAGGATTTACGCTAGCTGCTAGCTTTCCCAGTTCTATTACCGACTGCTGGGGATGGCGAGACGCCTTCCAAGAGAGTTTAGTATCGCACCAAGGACAATGCACGTCGCATCCGGCGAGGCGGATAAAAAAGGCATTGGTTCCCGTCCAGTATCCTTCCCCTTGAACGGAGTGGAAAGATTCTACAATGGGGTAGGTGACGATCGTTTGTTCGATACTTGGCATTGACTCTTCCTGACTAACGGATCTGAATAATAAGTAAAGCGACTTACTTCAATTGTAGGAAGAAGTAAGGTTAGACCTGTGTTGGCATCCAGAATGCTTGAAATGTGTGATTCAGCAGGAGTGAGTTATGGAAGTCTCCCCCAATCAATTACCCCGTTTTTCGATTATTTTAGAAACGGAAAATTTGGCGAATGCTGAGGTAAAAGGATTAGTGCGATCGCTCTCTACTTTAGCAAAACAAACGCTTTCCCCAACCTTAGCCAATGAAGTCATTCTCATTGAAAGCGGCGATACGCCACCTGATTTATTAGCACAACTCTGCCAAACCTATCCTTGGATTAAAGTACATGACGCACCCCTTGGAACTCGCTATTACCAAGCCAAGATGTTAGGGGCGAAACTGGCAACCGGGGATATTGTCGTTTATTATGATTCCGATTGTTTGTACGAACCTACCTGGTTGCAGACAATGCTAAAAAGCTTTACGCAAAATCCCGCTATTCAAGTTGTGGCAGGAGAAACAGCCACGCGAGGAAAGGGGCCATACGGCACGGCAATGGCACTGGTTTACATTTTCCCGCAGTTTACCGCAGAGCGGGCGCTGAACCCTACTTCGCAATATTTTCTCAATAATGTGGCTTTTCGGCGGGAGTTTCTGCTTCAGCATCCCATTCCTACAGACTTACCGCTTTACCGGGGAAATTGTGTCCTTCATGCCCAACAATTACGCTGTTTAGGATATCAAATTTGGAAGCAACCTCAAGCTAAGGCAACTCATGCACCCCCGAATGGACTGTCGCATTTTGTCTGGCGGTTTCTGTTGATTGGTTACGATTATTATTGGCAAAAGCGATTATCGCAAGACTCTTCCAAGCCTCACTCCATTCAAAACGATCCGGTAATGTCGGGTACATCTGGAAAATTAGCAGTTTTGCACAATCGGTTAGGACGAATGTTTGTTAATAAACCGATAAATCTGCTGTATTTTCCCTTCGCTTTACCCATCGTCTTTATCGCTTTGGCGCTGATTATTGCGGGTTATTGGATAACGCGGTTTTCTCCTAAATATCTGCTATCAACCTATAACCAAATTCTAGGAGAAGTTTAAAGTTTGAGCGAGTGTTTGCAAAACCTGCAAGGCTTTCAGGGAACCGCGAATTAAACGAGAAGCCGCGAGGGGTTGGCGAATCATTCGTATTGCTAGGGGGAGGGGAAGTAAAGCCCCTTCCTCGCTTAGGGTTCCTGCTAAATTGGGTAAATCGCCATTGCAATCATCGCTGACGACTCGTAACATGGCAACCTCTACCCCCAGGGGACTGAGGATATCTAAAACGGCGAACCCTTCCATGTCCACAATATCAGCGTTGTAGGTTTCGCCTAGGTTGCGCTTGTCTGCGGCGAGGTGAAGAATGCGATCGCACGTTAGGGCTGTTGCCCATTTCATCTTAGAATTGAGTTGAGTTTGCAGAGTTGCCGTTAAAGCTGGATGACAGTCCTGTTTGTGTAATTCTTCCCGAACATACAGGCATTTTTGATACAGCACCACCTCGCCGACCTGATACTCTGGATTGAGGCTGCCGCATAATCCCAAAACGTATACCTGTTTGGGGAGTTGTTTCCAAGTTTGCAGATATCGCCGTACTGCATTGACTCCTACTGGAATTGGGAGAACGAAAGGAACGGTTCCGGGATGCTGCTTTAAACCGCGACAAACCGCTTGATATTCTGCGCCTTGGGGAACGAGGAGAACCAGATTTTCCACAATCCATCGATTCAATATGATTGTAAGTATAGCGCAACTGCGATCGCGGATTGCCTGGAGTTGGCGAGAGTTACCTAATTTCAACGATAACGATCGCACAAGAGGTAGTCAAAACAACATGACGACATTACGAATTCAAACCCAAAGCATTCCCCTAACCGTAACGCTTCCGGCGATTGAGTGGATGAGTACCGAACAGTTCTATGAACTTTGTCATGCTAATCGGGATTTAAGAATTGAACGGACTGCTACTGGAGAAGTTATGATTATGCCACCCGCGTTTTCTGATACAGGGAACCGCAATTTTAAGATTATCCTGCAATTGGGAAATTGGGCTGAACAAGAGGGAACGGGCGAGGTTTTTGACTCTAGTTCCGGCTTTACGCTGCCTAATGGGGCGACTCGATCTCCGGATGCCTCATGGATTAAACTAGAACGATGGAATGCCTTAAGCGAAGAGCAAAAAGCTTCTTTTGCACCCATTTGCCCAGATTTCGTCATTGAGTTACGCTCTCAAAGCGATAACTTAAAGGAATGGCAAGATAAGATGCAAGAATATATGGATAATGGTGCAAGCCTAGGTCTTTTAATCGATCGTAAAAATCGCCAGGTTTACCTCTATCGTCCCCATCAAGAACCCGATCGATTAGAAAATCCTGAAACCGTTAGCTGCGAACCAGAGTTACCTGGATTTGGGTTACGGATGGCAAAAATTTGATAAAACGCTTCAGAACAACTCCACACGCTTAGGCGATCGCTGAAGATATCGCTGTAGCCATAACGCTTAGGACAAGGCACTTAAAACTATAGCACTCTGACGCGACCTTTGCGAACGGCGAACAGCAGACGGTTAACAGCGCGTCGTTCTTCTTCAGCCAAAGACTCATCTAGAATAGCAGCCAGGAGTCCATAACGGTCAGCGAGGGTGAGAGTCCCTGTTTCGCTGCTGCTAGCCAGGATTTCAGAAATTGCACCGGGGATGAGTTGCAGGGTAAACATTTCTGGATGGCTTGAACTCGATAACTCTACTATCGCGTAGCTTCCCCAGGTTCTGTGCGATCCAAAAGGTAGAAACCTCGTGAATTTACTCAAGTCTAAGCGCGATCGCCCTCATCATCAACCGCCACCAAACTCAACGTCTACCTGTAACCCCCATCACCCCTAATAGCGGCGCTTTCTGCATCAGAACCCCTGTCTCTAGGCAAACCCAAAACGGGACGCTAGGATAACTAAATACTGTGAAGTCTCTGGGTGTATGGTGGAACCAAGTCAGCAACCGCGATGGCGAGAACGCCTGAATATCTCTCGTTTAGCCATTCGGCGTCCGTGGTTAACGGTCAGCTTTTGGTTAGGGATTGCCGTTGCCGGAATTTTAGCATTTAGTTCGTTTCAATATGCTTTATTCCCGGATATTACCTTTCCGGTGGTGGTGGTTAACGCCTCTGCACCTTTAAGTACCGCCTTAGACACCGAACAGCAACTCACCCTTCCCATCGAACAAGAACTCGAAGGACTCGCAGGGGTGACAGATGTGGGTTCGACCAGTTATCCTGGGCAGTCGGTGGTGAATCTGCGCTTTGAAGTGGGGACGAACTTAGCCCAATCTACCCAGCAGGTTGAGGAAGCCTTAGCCGATTTACAATTACCCCCAGGGGCAACTTCGCGGATTATCCCCATTAACCTGAATGAAGCATCGGTGGCGAGTTATGCCATTGAAAGCAATACCCAGGATTTAGAGAGTTTACAACAAATTACCCGCGATCGCATTGTTAGCGCGATCGCCGCTTTGCCCGGAGTCTTGCGCGTTGATGTCTTGGGCGAACCTGTTGAATTCAATCTTACCCAACTGAGCGACCCAACCCAAGCCTTTAGCCAAGCCGGAACCCTCGTCCGCTTTAATGGCAATCAAGCCCTAGCCATTCAAATTATCAAACAAGGCGAGGCCAATACCCTAGAAGTTGCCCAAGCTGTTGAAGATACCATCCAAGAACTGCAAGCCGAATTACCCGAAATTCAAATATCTCTAGCTGCAACTCAAGCCGACTATATCCGGGAAGCGACAGGTTCAACCATTGATGCCTTGATCCTCGCCATTATTATTGCATCCCTCGTCATTTTCCCCTTTTTGTGGGATTGGCGGGCAACCGTCATTTCCGCCTTAGCCATTCCCGCCTCCCTGCTAGGAACCTTCATCGTGATGGCAATCTTTGGGTTTAACCTAGAGACGATCACCTTACTCGCCCTAGCTTTAATTGTCGGGAGTATTGTCGATGATGCGATCGTTGATGTAGAAAATATCTGTCGCCACATCGAACGCGGCGAACCTCCCCGTCAAGCTGCTATGCTAGCCACTGATGAAATTGGCTTAACCGTTGCAGCCGCTACCTTTACCGTCGCGGCGGTGTTTATCCCAGTTGGGAATATGGGAGGCGTATTAGGGCAATTTTTCCGCCCCTTTGGTTTAACCATCTCGGCGGCGATGCTAATTTCTATGCTAGTCGCGCGTACCCTATCGCCCATGCTAGCGGCCTATTGGCTAAAACCCAAAGCCCCCAGAAGCGACTCTCCAGCCGCTGAGAATCAGCCCCCCACAGGGTTTCACCGTCGCTATCGCAACCTCCTCCACTGGGCGTTAGAACATCGCTGGTTTGTGGTAGGCATTTCCATCTTGAGTCTAGTGATTGGAATTGGTTTAATTCCCTTAATTCCCAAAGGCTTTATCCCCAAATTAGACCGGGGCGAGTTTAACATTACCTATACCGCTCCTTTGCCGCAAGTTCCCCCAGAATTGCTAGCAGCCCTCAATGGCAATCAGCAGACCCTTGAGGGCGAGAGTTCTGGTTTTGATCTCAATCAACTTCCCGAAGGTTTTGACCCTGCCCAACTGCCTCCTGGAGTCGATCCCACGCAAATTCCGCCGGGGGAGGGTTCCCCTGTTGCGCCAGAATTACCCGCGTTCAATCCCTTGGATCAATCTTTACAGGTGGCGCGGCGCTTAGATGAGTTTGTCCTGAATTCGCCAGAGGTGGAAAGCGTTTACACGGTGGTGGGTTCTCGGCAAGGGGAACCGAACCGGGGTAATATTTATGTGAGACTTAAGCGCGATCGCACTCTCTCTACCGCCGATATTCAAGACCGTTTCCGCACCCAGTTACCCCGAATTGCAGGCGTTTCCACCAGCATCGAAGATATTCAATTTGTCGATACAGGCGGCGAAAAGCCCGTGCAACTGCGAATTGTTGGGGAAGACTTGGCAGCCCTCAACCAAGCCGCCAACCAGGTTAGAACCCGCCTAGAAAATATCCCCGGCTTAGAGGATGTCTCAACCACCGCCGATGAGAACGCAGGTGGAACCATTCAGCAAATTCACCGCAACGACGGGCGACGCATTGCTACAATTAGCGCTAATTTAGGACAAGGGATTGCGATCGGTGAAGCAACGGATCTCGCTGTCGCCCAAGCCCAAGCGGTACTCCCTCCAGAGATTACCCTCGATTTAGGAGGAGACTCCGCCCGCGTTAATGAGATTCTTCGCAGCTTTGGTTCTACCTTAGCCCTGTCGCTGATTTGTATGGTAATTGTGCTGTTTATCGCCTTTCGCAGCGTCACTGATACGTTAGTCATCTTTTTCTCTCTACCGCTATCGGTGGTTGGGGCGATGTTAGGGCTGTTGATTGTGCAAAGCGATTTTGGGATGATTTCCCTAATTGGCTTGATTTTCCTATTAGGATTAACGGATAAAAATGCGGTGTTAATTGTGGATTATGTCAATCAGTTACGCCATTCCGGAAAAAGCCGTAGGGAAGCCATTTTAGAGGCGGTTCCAACTCGACTCCGCCCCATCTTAATGACGGTTACTTCTACGATTTTAGGGATGTTACCGATTGCATTAGGAATTGGTGCAGGTTCAGAACTCCGCGCCCCAATGGCAGTGGCAATTATTGGCGGGTTAGTTACCTCTACGTTACTCAGTTTAATTGTGGTTCCCGTCATCTACGATTTATTAGATGATGCTAAAATTCGATTGACAAAGCGGAAGACTTGATTGAGTTTAGGTTTGCGAAAGATTACGAGAAAGTCAAAGAAGCTTTTGAGTCTTTTATGTTAAGATAAAGAATAAGGCTTTTAGTGGCATTTGGGGTTATGCTTAGAGAAGATCTCAAGCAAGAAATTGATAAATTGAGTGAAGTTGAACTCAGAGAAATTGCAGAATTTGTTGTTGCTCTCAAACAGCGCACCCAGACTACTCCCTTTTGGCAGCGAGCCACGCCAGCAGAGAGAGCAGATGATTTTCAGGTATGGGTGAAACAGCTTCCCCAGACGGGTATTAGCCTTCAAAATATCGCCTTCGATCGGGGCAATATTTACGAGTAATGACCCAATATCTTCTAGACACTAATATTATTTTACGCTTCACTAACCCATCAGATGCCCAACATCAGCTAGTCACAGAGACGATATCTTTACTGCTCAGCCGAGGGGATGAATGCTATCTAACAGCACAAGTGTTAGTTGAACTTTGGGTAGTCGCAACTCGTCCAATTGATGTGAATGGTTTGGGATGGTCTACCGAACAAACGCGCGCTATTATCAATCAACTTCTAGAGCGTTTTCCCCTAATTAATGAAACCCCGCAAATCTTTCCGACTTGGCTAAATTTGGTGACAGAGCATCAGGTTATGGGTAAACGAACCCATGATGTGCGGATTGTTGCTGTGATGCTAGGGTCTGGAATTAACCATATTTTGACTTTAAACCCAACTGATTTTACAGGTTTACCAGGGATTGCGATCGCGCTTCCCCAGGATATGATTGGCGATCGTTAAAGGAGGTGTAACCAGCAACATGAAACAGCCAGTCTTTGTTACCGGGGGGACGGGGTTTGTCGGCGCGAATTTGGTGCGCTTACTGCTGCAAGAAGGGTATCCCGTTCGGGTATTAGTTCGTCCTCATAGTCATCTCGATAATCTCCAAGGATTGGCGGTTGAACGGGTTCAAGGCGATCTAACCGATTTAGATTTAGCAGAGAAAATCAAAGGCTGTCAATTCTTATTTCATGTTGCGGCGCATTACTCCCTGTGGCAGGCGGATCGGGATAAACTGTATCAAGCTAATGTTATCGGCACTCGCAATATTTTAGCCGCCGCGCAACAGGCGGGAGTTGAACGCACGGTTTACACCAGTTCCGTTGCTGCTATTGGCGTACAAGCTTCTGGGGTTCCTACCGATGAAACCTATCAGTCTCCGGTAGAAAAGCTGGTGGGAGATTATAAGAAATCGAAGTATTATGCAGAGCAGGAAGCTATTCAAGCCGCAGCAAACGGACAGGATATTGTGATTGTCAATCCTAGCAGTCCGATCGGCCCTTGGGATATTAAACCGACGCCAACCGGAGATATCATCCTGCGCTTTCTGCGGCGACAGATGCCGTTTTATCTCGATACGGGGTTAAACTTTATTGACGTGCGGGATGTGGCGTGGGGACATTTGCTAGCGTTGGAAAAAGGGAAAAAAGGCGATCGCTATATCTTAGGCAACCAAAACCTCAGCCTCAAAGCTATTTTAGACCAACTGGCCGACCTTACCGGACTTCCCGCCCCCCAGAACTCCCTTCCCCCCTGGATACCCTACAGCGTCGCTTGGGTAGATGAAAAGATTCTCGCACCTTTGGGAAAACCTCCTAGCGTTCCCTTGGATGGGGTACGGATGGCGAAACAATATATGTACTATAGTGCGGCGAAGGCTATCCGCGAGTTAGGCTTACCTCAAACTCCCATTTCTACCGCCCTGAAGGATGCAGTAGAGTGGTTTACAGCACGGGGTTATCTCGATTGAAGGGATGATTTATGACTGATATTAACGATCTGGTTCAACAGCTAGCAGAGGTTGATGAGGAAGCGTTGCAAATTCAACTGGGGAAACAGGCGCAACGCCTAGCAGCAGATTTAACCGAAAGCGCTTCAATTGATTCAATTGATGTGGAGATGTTGGAGGCGGTTCCTAGGGGTGGGGATACCGATAAGGCTTTAGAATTGGGTCAGCGACTCTTTAAGCGCTTGAACGCCGAAGCCTACGATTTGATGTGCGGTAGCGATCCGTTTGGCGATGGCGGGAAAACCATGCAGCAAATTGAGGCGGCGTATAAGGGGGGATCGACTCAAGCCGCTGGCGTTATTGCACCCATTTTAGTCGCAAGTTTGGGGTTAGCGCCTGCGATCGCAGCCATTATTTCCACGTTAATTGTCCAAAAGTTCGCTAAAGCCACGGGGGATACCATTTGCGGGATGTGGAAGGAAAGCATAAACTAGCGGGGGGTGAGTTGTGCGATCGCATTCCGAACAGCGGTAGTTATAGCACTATCCGGCATCGCTGCGGCAAATTGCTGTCCCTGCTGCACAAAAATCTGCTTGAAAAACGCATCTTTCTGCGCCTCTAAGAGAATCAATTGTTCAATTAATTCCGCTTGTTGAAGCGGCGTCGGTGCAATATTCTGGTTCTGAAGTTGCGTCAACAAACTCTGAGCCAAATGATTTGCTTCAGCTAAGTTACTATTATTCGCCACCACATTCCGAACCTGGCTAACCGCTTCTTGGTAGTCAATCTGTCCAGAAGCTGAGAGATTAGTAATGGTACTCCCAACAATAAAAAAGCTATTGCTCGTTCCCAGCGGTTGCTTGCTATAGTTTTTCAAAGCAGCCGCTTGATCTTCCACAATTCCCAATAATTGATTAATCTGTTTCTCTTTCGCCGCCAGTTGTAACTTCATCTCATCAAAAGCGCTATTTAAGCGCAATTCAACTTCCTGGCGAGAGAACGCTTTACTATGAGTAACTTTCACCACCCATAAGTCACCCCGTTTTTCAATCCCTTTCAGTTCTAACCCCAACTCCTCATCTTCAATTTGCAGCTTCTTCAAGCTAAACAGTGCAGCTTCCCAATTTTCCCCTTCCTGAAAAATCAACTCTACTACATTCCCAACTTGTTGATAAAGAGACTCGAACTCTCCCGGCTCAAAATTACGACTAACTGGATATCGAGCAGTTGGCTTACCGTTTTTATCTAATTCCCGATAAATATAATCGCATTGAACTCCAGTAAATCGAGTTTCACTATTAATACTCCAATTTTCGATACAAGCGCCTGTAAGCGTAGCTTCAGAAAAGTCCGCATCTAATGCTTTAACTTCTTTTAAGATAGCTCCAGTTAGATCAGCTCTTTTTAGACTCGCTCCTTCAAAATTAGCTCCCGTATAATCTTCATATTGACCGACCTTTGTAGTTAGCAATTTCCTCACATTTGGCTGTTCTAGGATAGTTCCTCGCAATCGAGATAAATCTAATCTAGTTGCGCCTTCAAAGCTAGTTCTAGTTAAAATTGTCTTCCTGAAATCTGTATGTGGCAAATCTGCACCATCAAAACAAGCATCTGTTAAATCCGAACCGTAGAAAGAAGTGCCACCTATTGCTGCCAAAAATACTACTTGTTCTCTAAACCAAGAAAATTCTTGATTTCCTTCTACTGCTTTTCGAGCGATAATATTACTTGTAAGGATGACTGCGATTGCGAGAATCCAAGTTATTATAAATTCAAATATTATCTGATTGCTGAAATACCCCATTAATCCACTTACAGTTAATCCAGAGCATACAAGAGATATTAACTTTACTAGCAAGCCACAAGAAATTCTGCTAAAAGCGAGAAGAAATGCTGTAAAATACACTCCT